>DASYFZ010000537.1:0-7802 GCA_036000295.1 Solirubrobacteraceae bacterium | reverse complement strand
ATGGGCGGGGCGGTCGGCGTCGGACTGGTCTCGCTCGCGGTCGGCCTGCTCGACGGCGCCGTGCTCCTGCATCCGATCGTGCTCGCGGTGCTGCCCGGCACGATCGTCAGGCTCGCCGTGGCGATCGCGGTCGGCACGGGCGTGGGCGCAGGCGTGCTCGGCTGCCTGCACTACGCCGACGGTGGACTCACATCGCTTGGCCATGACCTCGACGCCCGGTTCGCCCGGACAGCAGTGGCTCGAGACACCGAGGCGAAGCGACGGACGCGGGTCAGCTGAGGACGGCGAGCACGCCGCGACTGCGCGCGAACTCGAGGCACTCGCGCCGCGAGGACTGGCCGAGGCCGTAGAACAGGACCGTGCCCGATGGATCCAGCAGCGACCAGCCGTCATCGGTGGCGCGAAGCCAGAGGCGGTCGGGAGGACCATCGGCGAGCGTGAGGCCGGAATGCAGCTCGATTGCGGCTCGGCTCTGGGCTAGCGCGGTCATAGCGAAGACTTTGACCGCCAGCCATAAGGATCGCGTGTGAGCCGGATCGAAAACACGTAAGAGACCCGGCTTATGCGACGATCCGGCCGATGAGCGCACCGCGCCGCATCGTCACCGGGCACGACGCATCCGGCAAGTCGGTGATCCTGTCCGATACGCCGTCGCCGAAGACGACCGACATCGGCACCGCCGCGTTTCACGAGATCTGGGTCACAGAGGAGACCCCGGTTCAGATCCCCGCCGCCGAGCCGGAGCCCACCGACCGTCCGATCCGAGTGGGACCGCCTGCCAACGGCGTGATGATCCGCTTCACCGACATGGCGCCCGGGGCCGAGTCGCCGATGCATCGCACCGAGACGCTCGACGTGGGCGTCGTACTCGAGGGCGAGACGTGGCTGCTGCTCGACGACGGATCCGAGACCAAAGTCGGTCCGGGCGACGCGGTCGTTCAACGTGGCACCAACCACGCCTGGGCCAATCGGTCCGACCGCCCCGTGCGCATGGTGTTCGTCCTGGTCGACGGGACGATCACAGACGAGCTGCGAGCGACGGCGGGGCCGCTCGAGTTCTTCGACGAGGTCCTGGACTGACACACGCGGCGGCCGCCCACGAGGGAGTGGGCATAGGCTGTAGCAAACAACCTCTAGGAGCCGCCATGAGCGACCACGTCTACTCAGTCAGCGAGATCGTTGGATCGTCGTCGGAGTCGATCGAGGAGGCGATCAACGTCGCCCTGAGCCGAGCCCGTAAGACCCTGCGCCACCTCCACTGGTTCGAGGTCACCGAGCTGCGCGGCTACCTCACCGAAGAGGGCAATGTCGACTACTACCAGGTGGCGCTCAAGCTCGGCTTCCGCATGGAAAGCTGACGGAGTCACTCGCGAGCGAGCTGCTGCGGCGGTAGCCTCCGGGCGTGCCGACAGATCTGACCGTCGTGCTGAAGGACAAGCCAGGACAGCTCGCGACGCTTGGTGGGGCAACCGGCGAAGCCGGGGTGAACATCGAAGGGATGTGCGCCTTCACCGGCGAGGGTCGCGGGATCATCCATCTGCTGGTCGCAGACGATGCCGTGCAGCGCGCCGTTTCGTCGCTCACCGGCGCGGGCATGGGCGTCGCCGATCAGCGCGAGGTGCTGGTGGTGGACGTCGCCGACCAGCCGGGTTCGCTTGGCGAGCTTGCTCGTCAGCTGGCGGCCGCGAACGTCAACATCGAGTTGCTGTACACGACGTTCGGCAAGCTCGTGATCGCGACCGACGACATGGCCAGCGCCAGGGCGGCGCTGGCCTGACGGCTCACCGGCGGTCGGGGATCGTCACGTGGCCGCCGTCGCCGACGGCGTGGAGCTGATCGACGGACACGATCTCGCGTCCCAGCGGCAGCAGCGAGACCGGGATCAGCTTGTAGTTGGCGAGCCCGAGCGGGATCCCAATGATCGTCAGGCAAAGGAGCGTGCCGGTGATCAGGTGCGCGAGCGCGAGCCACCACCCGCACAGCACGAACCAGATGACGTTGCCGATCCCCGAGGCAATGCCGGCGTCGGGGCGCTTGATCACGGTCTTGCCGAACGGCCACAGCGCGAACACGGCAATCCGCAGCGCCGCGATGCCGAACGGGATCGTGATGATCAGGATGAAGCAGATCAGCGCCGCGAACGCATAGCCGATCGCCATCCACACGCCGGCGAGCACGAACCAGATGATGTTCAGCAGCAATCGCATGACGCCTGGACCAGAATAGGGGGATGACCGACTTTCCCGACTCCCATCGCGATCTCCTCGACGCGCAGGTCGCAACCCTCGCGACGATCGGCGGCAACGGGTTTCCCCAGCTAACCGAGGTCTGGTTCCTCTACGACGACGGTGAGCTCAAGACGTCGCTCAACAGCTCGCGGCTGAAGACCCGCAACCTCCAGAAGCGCCCTCAATGCAGCCTGTTCCTGCTCGACCTGCAGAACCCCTACCGGTATCTCGAGGTGCGCGGCAACGCCAAGCTCGAGTCCGACGACGATTACGAGTTCGCGCGCAAGCTCGGCGCCAAGTACGGCGGCGCCGATCTCAGCGAGCACGACAAGCCCGGCGAGAGCCGGGTCGTGGTCACGATCGAGCCGGCGAACGTCTACGCGGTCGATATGTCAGGCGGCTGAGCCGCGGCCGTCGAGCAGGACAGTCCAGGGCTCGATCGACTTGATCGTCAGCATCCCGTTGCGCGTCCAGTTGTCCTGCGCAAGCCGCTCCCGTACGGCCTCCACGGAAGGAGCCGAAATCGCGTGCAGGATCTCGCGGTCGCCGCCGAGCGGCCCCCCGAGGACGATGAACCCGTCCTCGACCAGGCCATCCATGAACCGCGCGTGTTCCTCCCAGCCGTCCTGCTCACGCAAGTCACGCGACCAGTCCCACGGACCGCCGCGCTGGAGCCGAACCGCGAAGAACATCGGTCAGCCGAGCTCGTCGAGCAGGTCGGCGACTGAGTCGATGATGCGAGAGGCCCGGTACGGGTAACGCTCGGCCTCGTCGCGGGTGGTCAGGCCCGACAGCACCAGGATCGTGTGCATGCCGGCTTCCAGCCCGGAGACGATGTCGGTGTCCATGCGGTCGCCGATCATCGCCGTGGTCTCCGAATGGGCGTCGATGGCGTTGAGCGCCGAGCGCATCATCAGCGGGTTGGGCTTGCCGACGAAATAGGGGTCCACCCCGGTGGCGCGACTGATCAGTGCGGCCACCGACCCGGTCGCGGGCAAGGGCCCTTCGAGCGTGGGGCCGGTGGCGTCCGGGTTGGTGGCGATGAACCGCGCGCCGGAGTCGATCAGGCGGATCGCTTGCGTGATCCGCTCGAAGCTGTATGTCCGTGTCTCACCGAGCACGACGTAGTCGGGGCTGCGCTCGGTGAGCGTGTACCCCGAGGAGTGCAGCGCCGTGGTGAGCCCCGCCTCGCCGATCACGAACGCCGAGCCGCCCGGTCGCTGGTCCTCGAGGAACTTCGCGGTCGCGAGCGCCGAGGTCCAGATCGACTGCTCGGGCACGTCCAGGCCGCTGATCCGCAGCCGCGCCGCGAGGTCGCGTCGCGTGTAGATCGAGTTGTTGGTCAGGACAAGAAACGGGATCTCGCGCTCGCGCAGCCGCGCGATCCACTGATCGGCGCCGGTGATCGCGTCCTCCTCGTGAACGAGCACGCCATCCATGTCCATCAGCCAGGAGCAGATTGGTCGCCGGGTCATGGGCCCGGGGCGGACCTTACCCGGCCACGGGTTAGCGCGGTGTGACGACCTCGTCGAGCACGTCGACGAGTCCGTTGAGGTCAGGCAGCTCGCGTGTCGGGGCGGGGTCGCCATGTTCGCCGAGGCGATTGATCCAGACGCTGGGGATGCCCAGCTCGTCGGCCGGCACGATGTCGTGGAAGTGGCTCTGGGCGACATGCACGTGGCGGTCGCGGGCGGCGCCGGTCAGCTCGTAAAAAGCCTGCCAGTGGCGATGGCCGGGCTTATACGAGCCGATCTCGGAGGCCACCACGGCTCCTTCGAACGGGACCCCGATCGCGGCGATGGACGCCTCGATGAAGTCGCGGTCGGTGTTGGACAGCGCCATCAGCTTCCAGCCGCGGGCGTGCGCCTGCGCCAGCGCGCCGGGCACCTCGGCAAACACCGGCCATTGGGGAAGGGACCGCCCCAGCGCGTCCCGCTCGCCGTCATCGAGCGAGATTCCGGCTTCGGACGCGAGCTCTGACAGCACCGCCGCCATCACGTCGCGATAGCTCCACGTGGGGTGCTCGCTCTGAACGCGAGGCTCGACCTCGTGGTAGCGCGAGAGCAGGCGGTCGCGATCGGATTCGCCGAGCAGCCGGCCGAGCTCGGCGGCGATGCCGGCGTTCCAGTCCACCAGCGTGCCGTAGCAGTCGAACGTAGCCCAGCGCGCGTCGGCCATGTCACTCATTCAGGGGTACAGCCGGCGCTTGACGGCCTGGGCGATCGGGCGCGGCATCACCTCGAGCGCGCGCATCGCGTGCGGCATCACTCGCAGCTGACGCTGACTGAACGCGACCGGGATCACAACCTCGATCAGGTGCGGGCCGGGCTCGGCGATCGCGCGTCGCAGGGCATCGACGAGGCTCTCGCCGCTGTCGACGCGCTGGGAGGGGACGCCGAGGCCGTCGCCGATCGAAACGAAGTCGAGGTCCGGCCCGGAGAGGTCGAGCTGGGCCGCTGCCTTGGGGCCGCCCTGCTGGGCGCCCACCCGGGCAAGCTCGACGTTGAGGATCCCGTAGGAGCGGTTGTTGTAGATCACCACGGTGACGTCGAGCTGCTCGCGCGCCATCGTCCACAGCGACTGGATCGTGTACATGCTCGAGCCGTCGGCCTCGAGCGCGATGACAGGCCGGTCGGGACACGCGACGGCGGCGCCGACCGCGGCTGGCAGTCCCTGCCCGATCGCTCCGCCGGTGAGCGTCAGCCAGTCGTGCCTCGGAGCTCCGGCCGTATTTGCCGGCAGCAGCGTTCCCGACGTGATCGCCTCGTCGGAGACGATCGCGCCTTCGGGCAGGATCGCGCCGACGGCTTCGGCGACCGTGTCGGCAGTGAGCGGCCCGGTCGGTGGGGCGGGACGGTTGGCCGGCGCCAGCGCCGGACTCGCGCCGTTGGCGCCCAGCGCGTCCGCGAGCGCGTCGAGGGCGTCCACCATGTCTGCGGCCGGCGGTGCAAGGTCGTGGACCTCGCAGCCGTCGGGCACGAGGTAACTCTTCTTGCCCGGGTACGCGAAGAACGACACGGGTGCCTTGGCATCAACCAGCACCAGGTGCTTGAGCCCGCTCAGCTGGACCGACGCGAGCTCCGGCACGTAGGCGATCCGCTCGACGTCCGGCAGGCCGGCGCCGCGCTGCATACGCGTGGGAAACGTCTCGGCGAACAGCTTGGCGCCGGTCGCGGCGGAGATGCGTGCGGCAGCGAGCAGACCGGGTTCACGCAGGGCTCTGCCGCCAAGCAGAATCGCGGTCCTGCCGCCGTTACGCAGCGCGCGCGCGATCGCCTCCACCGCCGCGGTGAGATCAGGTTGTGGCGGCGCGGTCGCGACCGACGGCGGCAGCGGCTCGGCTCCCTCGGTCCACGACACATCCGCCGGCAGGATCAGCGTCGCCACCTGTCCCGGCGGCCCCTTGGCGGCGATAACCGCCTCGACAGCGTCGCGGGGCAGGCTGGCCGTGCTTGTAGAGGTCCGGACCCAGCCCGAGACGTTGCGTGCGACCGACTCGATGTCGGACTGCAGCGGCGCGTCGTACTGGACGTGCTCGGTGGCGTGGTCGCCGACGATGTTAACGAGCGGCACCTTGGCGCGCCGGGCGTTGTGCAGGTTCGCGAGACCGTTGCCCAGGCCCGGCCCGAGATGCAGCAGGGTCGCCGCGGGTCGATCCGCCATCCGTGCGTAGCCGTCCGCGGCGCCGGTCGCAACGCCCTCGAACAGGCCGAGCACGGCGCGCATCTCCGGCACAGAATCGAGCGCGGCGACGAAATGCATCTCCGACGTGCCGGGGTTCGTGAAGCACGTGGTGACGCCGCAACCGGCGAGTGTTCGGATCAGTGCCTGGGCGCCGTTGGGCATGCGGCCAGGGATCATCGCTTAATAGCGGAGGGCGTGATCCATCAGTGGCTGATCGAGAAGCGCACGCGCACCGGGTCCGACGCCCGGCCGGCCTGGTCGCGGGCACGCAGGACGAGGCGGTAGCCGCCGGGCACAAGCGCGTGATGGTTGATCCGGCCGCTGAAATGCAGGTGGTTGAGCCCGTGCTTGCCGTGCACGCGGAAGCTCCCCTTGAGCGCCCTCCAGACCGTGCATGGCCGGGCGGCCGTGTGTGCGGTGACCCGGCAGCGACCGTTGACCCTGCTGCCGTGCACGGCGCGCTGCAGGGTGAATGTGACAGTCGCGGCCTCGTCGAGGCGGAATGACAGGGTTGCGCCCCGCCGCCCGGACCGGACGATGCTGTTGCCCGACCGTGCGGCCTTGAACGCCGACGGTGAGATCCGCAGCGCGAACAGCAGTGGCGGCGCGTCCCTGATGATGCGGACGGCCGCGCTGGTCGCCGCCGTGCTCCCGTCGGCATTGCTCGCCGTGACCACGCAGGAGAGCATGTGACCGACGTCGGCGGTGGTCGGACGGTAGGTCACACCCGTTGCGCGCTGCGCGCCGTCGCGCAGCCACTCGTACGCGAACGAGTTCGCGCCGGTCCAGGTACCCGGCACGCACGTCAGCCGGGCGCCGGGGATGGGCGGGCCGTCGACCTGCGGTAGCGCGGTGTTGACGGGCGGGTGCGTGATCGGAACAGCCGTCGGGCACGTCGGATCGGTGGCGGCGTTGCCGTCGGAGTCAAGGCGGTAGACGGTGCCGCTGCCGATGTCGGCGGCGTACAGGTGGCCGCTGGCGTCGACCCCGAACGAGGAAAGATTCGAGACCTGCGGGCCCAGGGCGACCTGTCCGACCGCCATCGGCTGGGTGAGGCCCACGACCTGCAGATCGGGAGTGCTGAGGTCGCCGAACACGTAGCAGCCGTTCAGCGACGGCAGCGTCGGATCATGCATTACGTAGCCGCCGATGATGCCGTCGCCGCAGAACGCCTGTGCCGACGGGCAGTTCCCGGGGTGCTGGTAGCCCAGCACGGGAGCGACCACCGGCGCCGGCAACGGGCTGCACTCGGCCGCGGGCCGGTTGCCGTTGAGCTCGAAGCCCTCGTAGCAGGGCCACCCGTAGTTGGCGCCGACGTTCTGGCCGGTGTGCGCGAAGTCGATCTCCTCGTCGCGGTTCTGGCCGACGTCGCCGATGACCGGTCACCGGTGACGCTGTCGAACGAGAAGCGCCAGGGGTTGCGCAGGCCGTAGGCCCAGATCTCGGGACAGTTGGAGCCGCCGTTGGTGCCGCTTGAGCACAACTGCTGGCCGGTATTGAACGGGTTGCCGGCGGGGATCGAGTAAAAGGGGGGGGCCGTGGCGAACGGTCCCGGGGAGATGCGCAGCACCTTCCCGAGCAGCGTGGACTTCTTCTGGGCGTTGAGCTCGGTGTCGTCGCCGCCGCCGCCGTCGCCCACCGAGATGTACAGGTCGCCGTCGGGTCCGAACTGGAGCTGGCCGCCGTTGTGGTTTTCCTGGCTGGGATGCGGGATCGTGAGGAGCACGTGCTCGGATGCCGCCGAGGCGGTGTCGCCGCCCTGATTCGCGGCGAACTCGCTGACGTGCTCGTCACAACCGGGCGAATTGGGGCAGTTCGTGCTGGTGTAGTAGACGTAGAACGTGCGCGTCGTCGCGTAGTCGGGAGGGAACGCCATCGACAGAAGCCCCT
>DASYFZ010000536.1:0-3921 GCA_036000295.1 Solirubrobacteraceae bacterium | reverse complement strand
GCGGCGACCCCGAGGCAGTTGCTCCCGGCGCCGCACACCACGGCGATCCCCCACCCTCGGTCGGTACCGGCGCGCAGCAGCGCGACGGTGTCGTTGTCGACGACCAGCCGCTCGGACCAGTTCAGTTGCTCGACCCTGGCGCGAAGCGCCCAAAGTTCCTCGGGGAGGTCCGCGCCCGCGACAAGGAGCTGCGCAGTCGACGCGGGGCGGTGGTCGAGCGTGTCTAGGCCGGCGCGGGCGATGGCGCTCTCCAGCAGGCTGTCGAGCACCTCGACGCAGCCGTCAAGCCCGAGGTAGTGGAGTGAGCTTCCGCCTCCGCGAGCAAGTGAGAGCAGCCGGCCGCTTGAGTCAAGCAGCGCGAGGTCAGTCTTGAAGTTGCCTCCATCGACCGCCAGCACAACGCCGTGGCGGCCGACTTTCTCCGCGTCTCCCGCGATCAACGATCGGCTCCGAGCCTCGCCGGCGGTGGCAGGGCCTCAGCCGCGAGCAGCCGGTCGAGCATGGTCTCGGCCAGCCCGTACTCGCGGACCAGCGGGTTTGCCATCAGCGCTAGGCGTGCCACACGTCGATCACCCGTCCGTGCGGCGGTTGCGGCGAGTCGTTCGTACGCGGCGACGTGCTGCACCAGGCCGAGCAGCTCGGGCGCGAGGGGCGGCTGCTCCACCGGCACGGCGCCTGCATTCCCGATCCGCGCTGGAACTTCGACGACGTCATCGTCCGCAAGCCCGGCGAGGGCGCCTCCATTGCGGACATCGACCACCTGAATGTCGTTGCGGTCGGCCGCGAGTGATGCGACGAGCTGAATTGCGGCTTCGCTGTAGAACGCTCCGCCCCGCTGCTCGAGCAGCGCCGGCTTCTCGGTCAACGACGGGTCGCGGTAGAGATCGAGCAGGCTGCGTTCGATCTGCGCGACGGTCTGCGCGCGCGGCGTGGTCAGCCTCTGCTCTCGGACGACCTCGCGCTCGGCGTAGAAGTAGCGCAGGTAGTACGACGGGATGGCACCCAGGGCCTCGATCAACGCACGCGGAAGGCCGAGCTCGTGCGCGAATGCGTCGCCGTAGTTGCGGATCACCTCGTCGAGGACATCATGTCCGTCGACCCAAACTGCTCGGATCCAGGTCAGGTGGTTCAGACCAACCTGGCCAACGACCACCCGCTCCGGCGTCACGCCGAGATGAGCTGCGATCTGACGCTGGAAGTTGACCGCAACATTGCACAGGCCGATGGCTCGGTGGCCGCCGTCGAGCAGTGCGCGCGTCACGATCCCCACCGGGTTGGTGAAGTCGATGATCCAGGCGTCGTCCGAGCCAAGCTCGCGCGCTCGGTCCGCGATCTCCAGCACGACCGGGACCGTTCGGATCGCCTTCGCGAGTCCGCCGGCTCCGGTCGTCTCCTGGCCGATGCAGCCACAGGCCGCCGGGATCGTCTCGTCGCGCAGCCGTGCGGCTTGCCCGCCAACCCGAATCTGGATCAGGACCGTGTCGGCGCCGTCGAGCGCCCGATCGAGCTCTCCGGTGATCGCGAGCGCGCCGGAGAAACCCTGACGCTCGAGGATCCGCCTCGCCAGCCCTCCCACCACGACTCGGCGATCGGGGTCTATGTCATGCAGCACGAGCTCTCGTACGTGGAGGCGTTCCTGCTCCCGTATCAGCCCGGAGACAAGCTCAGGCGTATACGTCGAGCCCGCGCCGATCACCGCCAGCTTCATCGCTCCACCCCCGTCGGCGCGACCCTGTAACGGTTGTCGGAAGGCCGGGAGACGACCGTCGTCGCGAACCGGGTTGCCATCGTCAGCGCCTCGCGCCAGCTCGCCCTCTGCGCGAGCGCGTGAACGAGGCCGGCGTTGAAGGCGTCGCCGGCCCCGGTCGTGTCGACGACGGTCACAGCCGGCGCGGGGACGGCGATCTCAATCCCATCTGGCCCGACCGCAAGGCATCCGCTTGACCCAAGCTTGACGACCACCCACCCACCCGAGACGACCTGCAGGGCACGCGCCGCTTGCGCTGGGTCTCCGGGTCGATTCGCGAGCGCGCACACCTCCACCTGGTTCGGCAGAAAGACGTCAGCGTATGGGAGCAGCTCGCGTACCTCAGCCTGCGTCTGTGTGGAAAAGCCGTCAGGGTCCCAGGTGGTGTCAAAGAATGTGCGGGCGCCGCGGTCCCGCGCGGTGTTGAGCAACCGCTGCGCCGCGTCGCCCCGGAATTGCGGCGCGACGAAGTAGTCGCACAGCAACAGGTTGTCGCACGTGAGCGCATCGTCAGGGATCGTGGCCGGTTCCCATCGGGCGTTGACGCCGAGGTATGTGAGGAAGGTTCGGTCGCGCGCTGGGGACTCGAGCACGACGGTGAGCCCGGTCGACTCACCAGCTACCACGACGAGTTCATCCGCGAGACCCGTCATCGCGAGCTGCTCGCGCATCCACCCCCCAAGTTGATCCTCGCCGACGCATCCGATGAGCCGCACGTCCATGCCGGCTTCGACCGACGCGAGCGCCGCGTTGGCGCCCGCGCCGCCGAGGCGGACGGTCATCTGTTCGGTCAGCAGCGTGCCGCCGGGCGGGGGCAGGTCAGTGACGGGACTCATCACCACGTCTGCCTGAACGCAGCCGATCACCGTCACCCCGGGGACGCCGATTCCCTTCCGGAACCCCCCGTCCATCAAACCACCTGCGTGCCGGGCCAATGGTGGCGCGCTGATTTCAAGGTGCCTGGTTCCGGCGAGCGCGAAGAGCACTTATGCAAGAGTCTTGCCTTAGCGACGACATGCCCCTTATTGTTACGCGGCATGCGCGTCATCCTATTCGTAAAAGCTACCTGAGCTCAATGCCTCGTCCCGGCCGATATGAAGGCGATGGCCGGCCAAGCCCGGCCGGAGCTGAGTCTCCTCTGAGCCTGTTGCGCGAGCTCGGTGAGCAGGCGGTGCTCGAAACAATTTTCCGCCAGGGTCCGATCACGCGGCCGGAGATCGCGGCGGCCACCAGCCTTTCCAAGCCAACCGTCTCGGCCGCGGTCAGCCGACTCGAGCAAGAGGGGCTTGTTCGCGCAGCCGGCCAGCGCGCCGGCCAGCGCGGGCGCAACCCGGTCGCCTACGTCGTCAGCACCCGGGCGGGGTTTGTCGTCGGGGGCGACATCGGCGGCAGCAATGTTCGGGTCGCCGCGGCCGACCTGTTCGGCGAATCGATTTGCGATCTGAAGCGGCCGACGGCCAAGAACGGGAGCCGGGCTGTCGGGGCCCAGATCCTCGAGATGGTCCTGGAGGTAATCAACCAGGCAGGCGCGACCCACGGCCCACCCCTGGCGCTTGGGATCTCGGCGCCCGGGATAGTGGATCAGACGAGCGGCCGGGTCACCTCGCTGGCATATAACGTGGCGCCCGAGGGCGGCTTCGATCCGCTCGAGGTGATCCGCGACCGATTCGAGCTGCCCGTCCTCGTCGAGAACAATGTCAACCTCGCGGCAGTCGGCGAGCAGTGGTTCGGCCTCGCAAGGGGCGTATCGACGATGGTGTTCATCGCGATCGGCGCGGGGATCGGTATGGGGATCATCATCGACGGCGAGCTCGTGCGCGGCGCACACGGCGCCGCGGGCGAAATCGCCTATCTGCCGTTGGTCGGCGATCCCTTCAATCCCACACACCGGCTGCACGGAGGGCTGGAGGACGAGATCGGCGCGGCCGGGATCGTCGCCGCGTTCAACGAGCGTCGCGGTCGGGATGATCCTGAGCTCGCTTCAGTCCACGACGTTTTTGAGCGTGCAGGCGGTGGAGATCGGGTGGCTCGATCTGTGGTCGATTACGTTGCCTCTCGCTTGGGCACGGCGATTGCGACCGCATGCGCGATTCTCGATCCGGAGCTAGTCGTGCTCGGCGGAGGCATCGGCGCGAGCCCTCTGCTGCTGCGTCCCGTCCGCGGGTCGGCAGCCG
>DASYFZ010000462.1:0-1807 GCA_036000295.1 Solirubrobacteraceae bacterium | reverse complement strand
CTATCGATGTTCGGCACCGGCTTGGTTTTGCCGTTCATGATCATCTATCTTCACGAGGCGCGGGGGATCGCGCTACCCGTGGTCGGAGCACTGCTGACGGCGGGGGCGGCGACCGGCCTAATGGTCGTGCTGGTGTGCGGTGCGCTGATGGACCGGGTGGGCGCCCGGTTGGTGCTTGGCATGATCCTGCTTGGTCAGGTCGTCGCCGAGGTCGCGCTCGCCTGGGCTCACAACACGCTGACAGCGTTGCCGGCCGTCCTGATCTACGGGGCGACGTGGGCACCGATGTTCGGCGCGATCTCGACGATGCTCAATGGTCTAACCCGTGAACCAGCGCTGAAGCAGCGCGCCTTCGCGGTGAACTTTGCGCTACAGAACATGGCACTTGGCATCGGCGCCGCGGTCGCCGCGGTCGCCGTCAGAGCCCATCATCCCGGGACCTTCCAGGTGCTCTTCCTTGCCAACGGCCTCTCTTGTCTTCTTTTCGCGGTCCTGCTGCCCGCGCTGCCGAACCTGCGGCGAACAAGGGTAGTCAATGAAACCCGGGTCGGGTACCGCTACGTCCTTAGCCACCGCGGGCTCCGTTTGATGATTCTGGCCTCGCTGTTGCTCGCCTTCACCGGCCCCGCCGCGTTCGATACCGGGGTACCGGCTTTCGCGTCGGTGGCGGCCCACGTCTCGGACCACGCGATCGCGCTGTCCTTCACCATCAACACCGCTGTCATAGTGGCCATCCAGATGCTCGTGTTGCGGCTCGTCCGCCGGCACCGGCGAAGCTCCGCCCTGGCCGCCATCGGCTTGATCTGGGCGGTGTCCTGGGCGCTTCTCGGATTCATCGAAGTCGTCGACGGCCCAGGCTGGCGGATCGTAATCTTGTTTGCCTTCGTCGGCCTGTTCGCCGTGGGGGAGACCATCGTGGCTCCTACGAGGAACCCGCTTATCAACAGTCTGGCCGATGACAGGATCCGCGGCCGCGCAAATTCGATCTCAGGATTCTCCAACTCATTGATGCTGATCGTCAGCCCAGCCATCGTCACCAGCCTGCTCGCGGCGCACCTCGGAGCAGTATGGATCGTGCTGCTGTGTCTCGGCTGTCTCGGCACCGTCGCTATCGCCGCCCGGCTACGCGTTACCCTCACCGCCGAGCAGGATCTCGTCATGCAGCCGCCCCTGGCCGAGTCGCCGCTCGAGCGGTCGGCCAGCCCGAGATGACGAGACCGGGAGCGCTGCACCAATGACGGGTTTCGGCGACCTTCACGAATACGCATGGGGGCCTCGGGTCGGCTCGGTGGCGCTCTCGCCGGACGGCACCTGGGTGGCGCTGGCCATGCAGACCGTTGGCGACACCCCGCCGAAATACCTGACCAGTATCTGGCGAGCGGATACCGAGCCGGGCAGCGTTCCGGTCCGGCTCACCCGCAGCGCCGAGGGCGAGGGCAGCCCTGCGTTCTTGCCCGACGGATCGCTGGCGTTCGTGTCCAAGCGGCCGGACGGTACCAGCCTGGGCGAGCAGAAACGCGCGGACGCCTATCCGATATGGGAGCGCGTGCAGCAGGAGGTCGCGGCCGAGTTCGGCGGCGCAGAGGTCCAAGACCTGCTGATACGACTGCGTCGGCTCACCGGCGGTAGCGAACGCCTGGCCGGGATCCGCGCCGAGGTGGACCACTAACACAGCCCGTCACTACGAAAAGGAGCCCGACCATGACGCGTACCCCCGTTACCAGCGACAAGTTTCCGCCTCTAGCCGGCCCGTTCTCGCCCGGCGTGCAATCCGGCAGCGGGCCGTTGTTCATCAGCGGGCAAGTCG
>DASYFZ010000439.1:0-2882 GCA_036000295.1 Solirubrobacteraceae bacterium | reverse complement strand
TCCGGGCCGGTGACGCCGTCGATACGGAAGCGTCCCGCCGCGTCGTGGTGACCGAGCGAGCGCCACAGGCGAGCCGTCTCGACGAGCAGCTCGAGGCCGTACTCGCGCTCGAACCGCTCATCGCCGGTGACGAATTGGTAGCGGACGACGGCGTCGGCGATGTCGGCGTTGATGTGAAACGCGGCCGTCCCCGCAGGCCAGTAGCCAGAGCATTCCTGCCCGCGGATCGTTCGCCACGGGAACGCCGCGCCGTCGAGCCGCAGCTGCGCCGCGCGATCGCGTGCCAGGTCGAGGGTGCCATGGCGCCAGCGAAGCGCGTCGGCCGCGGCGCCCGCGGCGGTGTAGGTGAGCGCCGGCAGCACGAACGTCTCGGTGTCCCAGAAGCTGTGTCCGTCGTAGCCGGGCCCGGTGAGCCCTTTCGCCGCGATCGCGCGCTGCTCGGTGCGGGCGCCGGCCTGCAGGGTGTGAAACATCGCGAAGCGGATCCCGTGCTGGAGCTCGGCGTCGCCCTCGATCTCGACGTCCGCGCCGTTCCAGAAATCGTCCAGGTACGCGCGCTGGGCATCGACAAGGCCGTCCCACCCGGTGTGCATGGCTCCCGCCAGCGCAGCGGCCACCTGGTCGCGGATCGCCGGCATCGACCGTTGGCGCGACCATCCATAGGCCAGGAACTTGATGACCGTCAGCGGCTGCCCGGGTCCCACGGTGGCGGTCGCAGTCAGCCGCGCGACGTCCTCGTAGGCCTCCACCGACACGCCGGTGTCGGGTGGCGCCTCGAGCACGTGGTCCATCGCGGCGCCGATCGTCAGCTCGCTCGACCTGGTGGTGTGCATCAGCACCGCCCTGGTGCCGGAGGCGTCCCAGAACATCGAGTGAAGCGGCGAGCCCAGCACCGCGGCGGCGCGCGGATCGTCCTCGGAGACCGGCACCGACTCGTTGGCGACGAGCTCTGACTGCACGACGATCGGGATGCGATCGTCGAGCGACTCGACGGTGTAGCGGATCGCCGCGATCGCACGCTGGGCGAACGAGACGAGGCGCGTCGAGCTGACGCGAACGCGGCGGCGCGCGGGCGACGACCACACGAGCGTGCGGCTCAGCAGGCCGGCTTGCAGGTCGAGCACCCGCTCGTGGCTCTCGAGCGTTCCATAGCGGACGTCCAACGGCTCGTCCTCTACGAGCAGCCGGATGATCTTGCCGTTGGTGACGTTGACGACGGTCTGCCCCTCCTCGGGGTAGCCGTATCCGCTCTCACCGTAGGGGAGCGGACGCAGCTCATAGAAGCCGGCTAGGTACGTGCCGGGCAGCCCGTACGGCTCTCCTTCGTCGAGGTTGCCGCGAAGCCCGATGTGGCCGTTGGACAGGGCGAACACAGACTCGCGCTGCGCCAGCTCGTCGATCCGCAGGTCGGTCTCGCAGACCTCCCAGGGGTCGCAGCGAAACGAAGGGTGGCGGATCACGACTGCTCCAGAAGCTCGGCAAGGTCCTTCACGACGATGTCGGCGCCGTGCTGCTTGAGCGCGTCGGCTTGGCCGACGCGGTCGACCCCGACGACCAGCCCGAAGCTCCCGGCATGGCCTGCCTCGACGCCCGCGAGCGCGTCCTCGAAGACCGCGGCGTGGGCCGGCGCGACGCCGAGCTTGTGTGCGGCGGCCAGGAACGTGTCAGGAGCGGGCTTGCCCGCCAGATGCTCGCGCTCGGCGACGACTCCGTCGACGATCTCCTCGAACAGGTCCAGGATCCCTGCCGCTACGAGCACGTCGCGGCAGTTGGTGCTCGACGACACGACCGCGCGCCGCAGGCCCGCGTCGCGGACCGCCTCGACGAATCGAACCGAGCCCTCGTAGGGCTGCACGCCGTCGCGGTGGATCAGCTCCAGCACGAGCTCGTTCTTGCGGTTACCGAGCCCGTCGATCGTGTCCTTGTCTGGCGGGTCACTCGGCGAGCCCTGAGGCAAGTCGATGTCCCTCGAGGCGAGGAACGACCGGACCCCCTCGTATCTCGGCCTGCCATCGACGTATTCGTCGTAGTCCTCTACGGCGTCGAACTCGCGAAACTCCTCGCCGCGCTCCTGCGCCCGCTTGCGCAGGTACTCGTCGAACGTCGTCTTCCACGCCGCGGCGTGGACCTTGGCCGTCTGTGTCAAGACACCGTCGAGATCAAACAGACAGGCCTCGGTTTCGGGCGGGAGTCCAACCACGAGCCGGGAAGCTACAGACCCGCGCGGCTACGCGAGGCGAGTTGCAACGAGGCGGCCTCCGGGTCGCTAGCGTGAAGTGACAGTGGACCCCTTTCATTCGCTCTATAGCCACGGGTTTGTGCGTATCGCCGCCGCCGTGCCGAACGTGCGGATCGCCGACCCCGCGTTCAACGCGCAGCGCACGGTCGAGCTCGCGCGTGCTGCCTCGGATCAGGACGCGGCGCTGGTCGTGTTCCCGGAGCTGGGACTGTCTGGGTACGCGATCGACGACCTCCTCCACCAGCAGTCGCTGACCGACGCCGTGCTCGAGGCGATCGAGACGCTCGTCACGGCGAGTGCTGAGCTCGAACCGGTAATCGTCGTCGGAGCTCCGCTCGAGGCCGAGCGCGGCCTGTTCAACACAGCCGTTGTGATCCACCGCGGGCGAGTCCTCGGCGTCGTACCGAAGAGCTACCTGCCCGAGTACCTCGAGTACTACGAGAAGCGGCAGTTTCGCGCCGCGCGCGACGCGATCGAAGGGCGGATCTCACTGCTCGGCGAAGACGTCCCGTTCGGCCCGGACCTGCTGTTCCGGTGCACCGACCTGCCGCAGCTGACGGTGCACGTCGAGGTCTGCGAGGACCTATGGGTGCCGATCCCGCCGAGCACCTACGGCGCGCTGGCCGGCGCGACCGTGCTCGCG
>DASYFZ010000424.1:0-9819 GCA_036000295.1 Solirubrobacteraceae bacterium | reverse complement strand
GCCGACTTCTCCTTGAACTGGGTCATCCGGTTGAGCTCGCCGAACGACGTCACGCTCGTCAGCAGCCAGCACAGCTCGGTGTGCTCGCGAACGTCGCTCTGGCGAAAGAAGATGCAGCGGTCCGGATCCAGGCCCGCTGCCAGCAGCGTCGCGGCGGTGTCGTACACCGACTCGCGCAGCGCGGCGGGCTCGTAGGCGACGGTGATCGCGTGCAGGTCGACCACGCAGTAGATCGCCTCGCCGCGGTCCTGGCCGGCAACGTACTGCGTGATCGCGCCGATGTAGTTGCCCAGATGCTTGCGGCCGGTCGGCTGGATGCCCGAGAAGATCCTCATCAGTGCTGCCCGCTGCGGATAGTGACGCACCGAGAGTCGTCGCGGGTGGATGACTGCCGAGGACGCAGGAGGCCGGCACCGCCGGCGAAGCCGGTGGTGGCAGCAGCGCTGCGCGAGCCGACGAGGACGAAGGCAGGCGCCGCCCGGGGCGGCTCGAATGCGGCAGTATCTGCTGCGGGGAGCACTAACCGTGAGGCTATCGGGAGCGGTTATCGCGTGAGGGCGCGGCCCGGCGCCCCGGGGTTCGCGGCGACCTGCGAGCGGTCGCGCGACAGCAGCCAGGCGGCGATCACGCCGGCGATCCCGCCACAGAGATGCCCCTGCCAGGACACGTTCCCGTGCGGGACGAGGCTCGCGAGCAGCGCGCTGCCGAACACCGCGACCACCACGACTCCGGCGAGGATCTGCGTGAGGCTGTGGTTAAAGAAGCCTCGGGTCAGCAGGTACGTCGCGTACCCGAACACGACACCGCTGGCGCCGACGACGGGCACTCCGGCGGGCGAAAGAAGCCAGGTGCCCAGGCCGCCGAGCACGATCACGATCAGGGTCACCGCGGCGAGGCGCCGGGCGCCCTCGAGCGCGATCAGCGCACCCATGAACACAAACGGGATCGTGTTGCCGATCAGGTGCGACCAGCTGGCGTGCAGGAACGGGGTCGTGAAGATCCCCCAGATCCGGTCGACGTTGTGCGGGTAGAGGCCGTCCTGGTCGAGCTTGTAGCTGTCAACCGAGTTGATCAGCTCGATCACCCACATCAGCGCGACCATCGCCGCGAGCAGCGCGAATCCCTGCTGCCGCGCGACGCTCTTGGCGTTGGCGCTGGTGAGGCTCTTGGCGTTTGGGCCGGTGACGCTCATGGCGGCAAATATAGACCCGGCCCGACCGCCCTCAAGACGGTTCTTCAGCTATTCATATCCGGGGGCTTCTACGGCCCAGCAGGGGCGCCCAGCGCTTCGGCGGCGACCGCGAGCGCCACCTCCGCTCGCTCATGCAGCGAACGGTCGAGCACGAACTCCTGCGGCGTGTGCGCGCCGCCGCCGCGAGGGCCCAGGCCGTCGATCGTGATCGGGATCCCGGCAGCGAAGTGGCTGGCGTCGCTGGCGCCGCCGCGCGAGCCACCCACGATCGGGCGCCCCAGCCGCGCCCCGGCGCGCTCGAGCAGTCCGCGCGTGGACTCGATCGCGTTCATGCCCGGCCACTTTCGCTCCATCCTGGCTTCGAGCCGGACCCCCTCAAACTCGGCCGGAACTGCCCCCAGCACCCCGTCGAACGCCTCCAGCCCGTCGGCCCGCATGTCGAACAGCAGCTCCCCTGCGGCCGGCACGACGTTGAACGCGTCTCCGGAGCGGATCACCGTCGGCACGACGCTCAGATGATCGGGGCCCGAGGGGTTGTGGTGGCCGGCCAGCGTGGTCGCGGTGTGCGCGAGAGCCAGGAGCGCGTTGCGCCCCTGATCTGGTGCGCTCCCCGAGTGCGCTGCGCGGCCAATCGCGGTGACCCGCAGCGTGCCGGCCGCCTTGCGTCGGACCACGACCGCTTCGTCGCCCTCGGGCGTCAGCTGGCCGGCCTCGAAGCAAAGGCAGGCGTCGTAACCCGCGAACCGCTGCGCGTGGCCGAACTCCGCCGTCCGCCACTCCTCGTCGGTCACGAGCAGGACGGTCAGCTCGGCGAATGTCTCCGGCCGCACTGCCAGGGCCCTGGCGACGCCGAGCGAGAGCACGACTCCGCCCTTCATGTCCGCCGAGCCAGGCCCGTACAGGCGCTCGCCGTCGCGGCGCAGGGGTGCGTGCGACTCGTGGGCGATGACCGTGTCGAGGTGTCCCAGCAGCAGGATCCGCCGGCTGCCGGACCCGCTGACCGTCGCCACGAGGTCCGGGGCGCTGCCGGGTGTTGAACAGGTGACCCGCTCCGCCCGGGCGTGCTCGGGCAGCAGCGACGTACACAGGGCGACCGCCTGCTCGGCTCCGTCGAGGTCCCCGGACGGCGAGGAGATCGCCACGAGCGCGTCGAGCTCGCGCTCGGCGCGAGCAGCGATCTCGCCGGCGGCGGCGATCAGCGAGTCCACGCCACGTCCTCCAGCTTCGCCTCGGCCAGCACGTCTTCTGCGGTGAGCGTCTGGGGACCGGCCCCATCAGAGGCGACCCGCGCCGCCAGCCGGCACAGCGCAGCGTTGACGGGCGTCGCGACGCCGTGCAGCCGTCCTAACAGGGCGATCTCGCCATTGAGGTAGTAGGTCTCGACCTCGCCCGAGTGACGCGCGAGGCTCTGCCATGTCGACGAACCCGCCCGGCGGTCGGTCTGGACCCCGATCCGCTCCCAGCGCCCCCGCACGTCGGAGACCTCCGGCGCGTCGAACGAGATGCCGGCGGCGGTCAGCGCCGCCCTCCCCTCCTCCCGCGCTGCCTCGATCACCCGTTCGTTGTCAGGTCCTGGCTTGCAGATCGCCCCGACCGCATTGGCCAGGTTGACCGTCAGCTTGGCGTACTTGAGGCGCATCACGTCGTCCCTCGCGCACGAATCGAACCGTGACTCCCGCAGCGCCGCCGCGATCTGCTCGGCGGCCTCGTCGGCGCCCGACGGGTAGCGGCCGATGTCGACGATCCCGGTCAGGCGGCTGGCGTGGGACTCCACCACTCCGGCCTCGATATGCGCCGCGGGCAGCATCACTACCGCTCCGTAGACGTTCTCGAACAGCCTCAGCGCGCGCCGCTCGTTGTCGACCCCGTTCTGCATGCAAACGACCGGCGTCCGAGGCGGGGCGACCGCCCGCAGCGCGCCCAGCGCGCCCGCGGTGTCCTGGCCCTTCATCGCCAGCGCCACCACCTCGTCGCCATGCCACTGCAGCTCTGCCGGCGAGCCGAATGCTTCGATCGCCAGCGCCGCGCTCCCGGACGGGTCCACCACCGTCAACCCGCGCTCGCGGATCGCGTCAAGGTGCGCACCGCGCGCGATCAGAGACACCTGATGTCCGCCTTGGTGCAGCCGGGCGCCGACGACTCCGCCGACCGCGCCGGCGCCGAATACGACGAAGCGCATCAGTCGAGCGGCTGGCGGACTATCGGGCGCCGCGCAGCGGCAGCTTCGTCGAGCCGGCGGACAGGGGTGGTGTAGGGAGCGTTGCGCGCGACCTCAGGATCGTCGCGCGCCTCTCGAAGCACCTCCGCGATCACGTCGGCAAACCGATCCAGCGTCTCCCGGGTCTCGGTCTCGGTCGGCTCCACCAGCAGCGCCTCGTCGACGATCAGTGGGAAGTACACGGTCGGTGGATGCACGCCGTAGTCGAGCAGCCGCTTGGCGAGATCCAGCGTGCGGATCTTCAGCTCATGCTTCATCGGCGAACCCGACAGCACGAACTCGTGCATGCACAGCCGGTCGTAGGCCGCCGGCAGGTACTCCGCCACGCCCTCGCGGCGCAGCCGCGCCAGCAGGTAGTTGGCGTTGAGCACCGCGACCTCGGATACCTCCCGCAGGCCTGCCGCCCCGAGCGAACGGATGTAGGCGTAGGAGCGGACGAACACGCCGTAGTTGCCCTGGAAGCCGCGCAGGCGGCCGATCGACTTGGGCCGGTCAAAGTCGAGGTCGTAGAACGCCTCGGCGCCGTTGCCGTGGGGACCGCTCCCATTGCCCTTCGAGCCGCGCCGCACCACCTGCGGGCGCGGGAGGAACGGCTCGAGGCGCTCGGAGACCGCGATCGGGCCGGCGCCCGGGCCCCCGCCGCCGTGGGGCTGCGTGAATGTCTTGTGCAGGTTGAAGTGCACGATGTCGAACCCCATGTCCCCCGGGCGGCTGATGCCCATGATCGCGTTGAGGTTCGCGCCGTCGTAGTACAGCGTCGCGCCGACACCGTGGACGATGCGCTCGATCTCCTCGATCCCCGGCTCGAACAGCCCGAGCGTCGAGGGGTTGGTCAGCATCAGGCACGCGACCTGCTCGTCGGCCTTGGCGCGCAGGTCCTCAAGGTCGACGTTGCCGTGGTCGTCGGTACCGACCTTGACCACCTCGTAGCCCGCCATCGTCACCGTCGCCGGATTCGTGCCGTGGGCCGTGTCGGGCGTCAGCACCTTGGTGCGCTGCTCGCCGTTGTCCTCGTGCAGGGCGCGGGTCAGCAACACTCCCGCAAGCTCGCCGTGGGAGCCCGCCGAGGGCTGCAGCGACACGTGCGGCAGGCCCGCGATCTCGCCCAGCGCCTCCTGCAGGCGGAACATCAGCTCAAGCGCGCCCTGTGCGCGGGTCGGGTCCTGCAGCGGGTGCAGAGCGGCGTTGCCGGGCAGCGCCGCGACCCGCTCGTGGAGCTTGGGGTTGTGCTTCATCGTGCACGACCCCAGCGGGTAGAAGCCGGTGTCGAGGTCGAAGTTGCGCTTGGACAGCCGGTTGTAGTGGCGCACGATCTCGGGCTCTGCAACCTCGGGCAGCCGCGGTGGCTGCGAGCGGCGCAGCGCCGCAGGCAGCAGCTCGTCAAGCGGCCGCTCGGGCACGTCGAGCTCCGGCGCCACGAACGCGCGCCGTCCTTCCCTGGAGCGCTCGTAGATCGTCAGGTCGTCGTCGGCCGCGCGGATCACGCCCCCACCTCGACTGGACCCGGCCGCTTTGCGATGGCGGCGGCGAGCGCGCCCGCAAGGCGATCGATGTCTGCCTTGGTGCGCTTCTCGGTGATCGCCACGAGCAGGCCGTCGTCGAACTCGGGATAGTCGTTGCCCAGCGCGTAGCCGGGGTTCACCCCGTCCTGCCGGCAACGGGCGATGACGTCCTGCACAGGTGCCGACAGCCTCACCGCGAACTCGCGGACGACCGGCTGGTCGTGCAGAAGCTCGACGCCGTCGATCTCCTGCAGGCGGGCGCGGGCGTACGCGGTGCGCTGGAGCATCAGCTCGGCGAGCTCCACGATCCCGCGCTGTCCCAGCCAGCTGAGGTAGATCACGCCTGCGAGCGCGTTCAGCGCCTGCGCGGTGCAGATGTTCGACGTCGCGCGCTCGCGGCGGATGTGCTGCTCGCGCGTCTGCAGCGTCAACACGAACCCGCGCTTGCCGTCGACGTCGCGGGTCTCGCCGGCGATCCGCCCGGGCATCCTGCGCAGCAGCGGCTCGGTAACGGCAAAGAAGCCGAACGAAGGGCCGCCGAAGTCGAGCCGGTTGCCCAGCGACTGGCCCTCGCCGACTGCGATGTCGACGCCACATTCGCCGGGGGGCTTGAGCAGCGCCAGGGGCAGCGGATCGCACGAGCAGATCGTCAGCGCGCCCGCGTCGTGCGCCGCCTTCGACAGCGACTCGAGGTCCTCGACGGCGCCCAGGAAGTTCGGCTGTGAGATCACCACGGCGGCGACGTCGTCCCCGAGCTTCGGCAGCTCGCTGACCCCGTCGCTCAGCGGCGCCTCGGTGATCTCCATGTTCCAGGCGTGGGCGAGCGTCGCGAGCGCCTCGCGCGCGTGGGGGTGCACGCCGCGCGAGACGACGAACCTGCGCCGGTCGGTGGCGAGCTTCGCAACGTACCCGGCCGCGGCGACGGCGCTGGGGCCCTCGTACACCGACGCGTTGGAGAACGGCAGCCCGGTCAGCTCGCTGATCGCCGTCTGGTACTCGAACATTGCCTGCAGGCCGCCCTGGGATATCTCGGGCTGATATGGCGTGTATGGGGTCAGGTACTCCGAGCGCTGGATGATCGAGTCGACCAGCGCCGGGATGTAGTGGTCGTACATGCCCGCGCCGAGGAACGAGACCTCGTCCTCGGTGGACACGTTCTTGCCGGCCAGCGCACGCAGTTCTGCGAGCACCTCCTGCTCGGACCGGCCGGCCTCCAGCGCCAGCGGCCGGGTCAGCCGCAGGCTCGACGGGATGTCGGCGAACAGGTCCTCGATCGACGAGACGCCGATCTCCGCCAGCATTTCGCGGCGGTCGGCCTCTGTGGCCGAGGTGTAGCGCGTCATGAACCCAGCGTAGCCTCGTAATCCGCGGCGCTCATCAGCGACTCGGCTTGCGAGGGATCCGACAGTTTGACCTTCACCAGCCACCCTTCCCCATACGGGTCTTCGTTGATCTTCTCAGGGTTCTCAGACAGCGCGGCGTTGACCTCGACGATCTCGCCAGATAGTGGCGCGATCACGTCGGACACCGCTTTGACCGATTCGACCTCGGTGTACGAGTCGCCCATGCTGATCGTGGCTCCGACCTTGGGAGGGTCGAAGAACACCACCTCTCCGAGCGCGTCCTGGGCGTACCAGGTGATCCCGAACGTGGCGCTTTCGCCGTCGACGCGAGCCCAGTCGTGCTCGGGGTGGTACAGCAGGTCGCTCGGATAGCTGGGGTCGGCCATATCAGGATCCCTTTCGGTAAAGAGGCTTACTCTCGATCAGGGCAGGTCGGACCGTGCCCCGGACGTCGATCTCGATGCGCGTGCCGACCTCGGCACGGCCGCTGGGGACGTACGCCATCCCGATTCCGCGCTCCAGGCACGGCGAGAAGCTGCCACTGGTGACCTCGCCGCCGCCCACGACCGCGTTTCCCTGTCTCGCGATACCCAGCCCGTCGATCGCGAACGGCATCAGCTTCTCGGCGGTTCCGCTGCTGCGGGCGGCGCGGACGGCCTCGGATCCGATGAATCCCGTGGCCTCCTTGCAGCACCACCCGAGCCCCGCCTCGATCGGGCCCCGGTCCTCGCTGAGATCGTTGCCGTACAGGTGAAAGCAAGCCTCCAGGCGCAGCGTATCGCGGGCTCCGAGGCCGACGGGGGCCGCCCCGGCCGCAACGATCGCGTCCCAGACGCGCGGCGCCGAGCCCGGATCGAGCAGCAGCTCGACCCCGTCCTCGCCCGTGTAGCCGGTGCCGCACACGAGCATCGGCACCCCGGCGATGTCGCGCTGGCAGCAGTGCATCCGCAGCGGCAGCGCGCCGTCGCTAAGGCTCTGGACAAGAGGACGCGCACGAGGGCCCTGAACCGCGAGCATCGCGTACTCGTCGCTCCGGTCGACGACGTCGACGTTGAACTCCTCGGCGTGCTGCGCCAGCCAGCCCAGATCCTTTTGGTGGTTGGCGGCGTTGGTGACCGTCACGTAGTGGCAATCGGCCAGCCGGTAGGTGAACAGGTCGTCGAGCACGCCACCGTCGTCGCGGCACAGGAGGCTGTACTGAGCGCCCCCCTCGGGAATCCGCCGCACGTCGTTGGACAGCATTCGCTGCAGGAATGCCAGCGCGTCGGGTCCCCTGGTTTCCACCTGCCCCATGTGGGACACGTCGAACACTCCGGCATCGCGGCGCACCCGTACGTGCTCCTCGCGGATCCCGGCGTACTGGATCGGCATCTCCCAGCCGGCGAACGGAACAAGCTTTGCGCCTGCGGCCGCGTGACGCTCGTACAGAGCGGTCCGGCGTAGTGACGTCTCGGCGGCGGGGGGCACCGACGCCGAGACTAGTACAAGCCGTCGCTGCGCGGCCGCCGTCTGCCCTTGGCGACGGGCCCGATCTGCGGCGTCGAGTGAAATATCTGAGAGACCGTCGCAAAAGACGGCTTCGGGGCGCCGTTCAGGTCCACGACGCCCTTCTCGTTGAACGGCGGGTTCGGGCGCGGATCGCCGCCGTTGTAGGTGGGGAACGCGGCGTAGTCCTGAAGCGCGAAATACGTCGCGCCCGACAGATACGGCTTGGTCGCGAACACGCCGAGGTGGTAGGCGATCGAGTTCACCTGGAATGCGTAGGTGCCACGCTCCTCGACCGGCCCGGCGCGGTTTGCGTCAAACCCGAACTCGGTGACCATCAGCGCCTTGGTCGGGTAGCACTGGTGCACGAAGTCCAGGAACGGCCCCAGGGCGTCGCGATCGTCGTCGCCGCCGCCGCCGGCGTCAAACCAGCCGAAGTATTCGTTGTCCCCGATCACGTCCAGCGGGGCGTAGGCCTTCTGGCAGGCGACCCCGGGCCAGTTTGAGATCGCCATCGCCACGGGGCGAGTCGGATCCAGCTGCCGCGCGAGCGCGGCAGCGCCGGCGATGTACCTGGACTCCGCCGTGGTCGCGGGCGTCGGCAGCTCGTTGCCGATGCTCCACACCATCACCGACGGGTGATTCTGGTTGGCGAGGATGTTGGCCTTCAGGAGCGCGTGCGCATTTGCCACCCAGGGCGCGTAGTTCAGATACTGGCGCTGTACCTGGTAGACCGGGATCTCAGACCACAGCACGAGCCCGTAGCGGTCGGCCATCTCCTCGATCTCGGGATTGAGCGGGTAGTGCGCGCGGATCACCGTCGCGCCGAGCTCCCTGATCCAGCCGACCACCGCGCGCATCGCCGCCGGGTTCAGCGCCGAGCCGAGCTGGAGGTCCTGCTCGTGGATGTTGAAGCCGCGAACGTTCAGAGGGCGCCCGTTGAGCATCAGGTGGCCGTTGACCACGGTGAAGCTGCGGATGCCGCTGAGATCGACGTAGCCGCCGAGGCGATGGCCCTTGGGGTCAGACAGCGTCAGCGTGGCGCGGTACAGCACTCCGTGGCCCAGCGACCACAGGCGCGGATGGGCGATCACCGTGGACGCGGTCGCCGTCCAGGTCGCGTGCGGCGCGATCGACGCCGTCCCGAAGTCGAGCTTGGCCGAGCCGTACACGCCTCGCAGGTGAACCATCTGGCGCTTGGAGGTGAGGTTGCGGATCGCCGCCTGCTCCTCGATCGTCGCCGAGCACGTCGGGCACCTCAGGATCGGCCTGACCTGCACCTGCGAGATGTCCGCTCGCTGCACGGCGCGCAGGTACACCTCGCGCGTGATGCCGCCGTAGTTGAACCATCCGCCGCCTGGCCCGGGAGGCAGGTCGAACTTGCTGCGGCGGTTGTCGACGCGCACGATCAGCCGGTTGACGCCCGCGTGCAGGCCCGTGAGATCGAGCTCCCACGGCAGGTAGGCGCCGTTGTGGCTGCCGATCTTGCGGCCGTTAAGCCACACGGTGGCCCGGTAGTTGACCGACTCAAACCTGATGATCCAATGCCTGTCGACGGCGCTGACGTACTTCGCGAACGCGCCGCCGGGGAGCGTGAAGTCCCGGCGGTACCAGCCGACATAGCCGTTCATGCTGGCCTGCGTGAAGTTGCCCGCGTTGTATGCGTTGGGGACCGTCGTCGGCGACCAGCCGTCCGTCGCGGCGACGTTTGCGTACCAGCGCTGCGACAGGCCGACGTCGCTGGGATCCGCTCGAAACAGCCACGCGCCACCCAGCAGGTAGCGGCCGCTCTGGCCGTCGGTGTAGAGCGCGCCGGGCGTCGGCGAGCTGGCCGTGTAGACGGGCCCCTGAGCGTGGGCGGCGCCGGCGATCACGAGCAGCATCGCCAGCGCGAGGAGCCAGATACGAGCCGCGCGGGTCATTTCGTCGCGCCCTTCTTCGGCTTCTTATGGGGCTTGGGCTTTGGCTTGACCTTGACCGTCGTCACCGTACGGGTCCGGTTGCCGGCCTTGTCGGTGACGGTCACGGTGACCGTGTAGCGGCCGGGCTTCAGGTAGGTGTGGAAGCTGCGGTGGCTGC
>DASYFZ010000408.1:0-7639 GCA_036000295.1 Solirubrobacteraceae bacterium | reverse complement strand
CGCCTCGCCGGGAGTGAGATGCCCGCGCTCGCCGGTGCGTTCGGGCCGCGGCAGCGTCGCCTCGATCATCAGCAGGTCGGTGTCGCGAGCGAGCTCGACGAGCGCGTCGTTGGGGCCGCAGTCGGCTCCGTAGGTGAAGCGGGTGCCGTTGCTGGCCAGATCCGCGGCGAACGTCGTCGTGAAGTGCGGGACTTCGCGCAGTCTGATCGTGAACGGACCGACCTCGAGCTCGTCCGGCGATCCGTAGTGGTGCAGGTGGAAGGCCCGCTCGACGAGGTCGTCGACGCCGAACGTGCTCGTGATCTGCCGGAACACGTCGGCGGCGCCGTTGGGGGCGTACAGATCGGGTCGCGCCGGATGGTCGGTGCCGGCCCATCCGGCCACGGCGACCGGCTGCTGGCGCGGCGCGTAGGTGAGGCCGTAGCTGAACGGCAACAGGTCGAGGAAGTGGTCTGCGTGCAGGTGGCTGATCAGCACCGCGTCAACGTCGATGTAGTCGCACACGCTCCGCAGCTTGGAGAAGACCCCGTTGCCGCAGTCGAGCAGCAGCGTGAAGTCGCCCTCCTGGACGAGGTAGCCGCTGCAGGCGCCGCCGGCATCGCACCAGGACGGAGACTTTCCAAGCACTGTTATTCGCACAGCTTCCTCTCTCGCCGCCAACTCTATCCCGCTCGTGCCACTTCCAAGCGCCGGCTCACAACGCGCGGCGGAGCGGTACGAGCTAGTGGCCGGGCCTAGTGCCCGGGTCCCGGCCCGTCGGCGTCACCGCGGCGCGACGGGTCGAGGATCCAGCCGAGGAGGACGGCGACGAGGACGAAGGCGATCAATCCGCCGGCGAGCGGCCAGAACATGGGGCGAAACATATAGGACCGGAGCGATGCCGGGTCCGGCCGGGAGCGCGCGACCCGCGCTCAGGCGTGCAGCGCGACCTGCTCGTTGGCCGACGGGAACGCCCAAGCGACCTGCATACGGCGTTCCTGCCGAAACACGAAGCGCATCTGCTGCGGCGGGCGCAGCCCCTCGGGATGGTTGGGGCGATACGTCGCGCAGGGGCCGCTGTCAGACACGGCGCAAAGTAGGTTCTGACGGAAATAACAACTCTCGCAGCTCGCGGCTGCAAGCCCTGCGCGCCTATCTGGCATGACCTGGTCCTTCCCCGTGCATCTCAAAATCGCAACAACCGAAGGCGGCATCAAAGCCGATCTCCCCCCCGCCGTGCAACGACGAATCCCGGAAAACGCAAGAAGTTCACACACGGCGCAAATCCCTGCAAACAGCGGGAACTTCTGTCGCGCGGACAAGTCGTCCCCGCATTTTCCGTAGCTTTGCGGGTAGTGCCGGAGCGCGCCGAGTCTCTGATCTCCATCGCCGACTACGAGGCGGCCGCCGAGGCCGTCCTCTCGCGCGGCGCCCACGGCTACTTCTACGGGGGCGCCGCCGACGAGATCACGCTGCGCGACAACCTCGACGCGTGGGGGCGGATTGCGATCCGCCCGCGGATGCTGGTCGGCGTCGGCGAGCGCGATCCGAGCGTCACGCTGCTCGGACGCCACCGCCCGCATCCGCTGATCATCGCGCCGATGGCCTACCAGAAGCTCGCCCACGACGACGGCGAAGTGGCGACCGCCCGAGCGGCTGCCGGCACCGGCACGACGATGTGCCTGTCGACGTTCGCCAACGTCACCGTCGGCGAACTCGCCGAGGCCGTCCCCGAGGTCTCGCGCTGGTTTCAGCTGTATGTGTTCGCAGACCGGGGGATCACGCGCGAGCTGATCGCGCAGGCCGTCGAGCACGGATACGAGGCGCTGGTCGTGACGGTCGACCTCCCGGTCGGCGGCGTCCGCGAGCGGGAGACCCGAACCGAGTCAGACCAGGCGAGCGCCCACCTCGTGCCCGCAGCCGTCCAGGCGGGCCTCAAGGGAGACAAGAGCCGCATCGAATTCGCATCGCTGACCGACCCCGATCTGAACTGGTCCGACATCGCGCGCTTCGCCGCCGACTGGCCGCTGCCGGTGATCGTCAAGGGACTGCTGACGCCGGAGGACGCGGTGCTTGCCGCCGAGCACGGCGCCCGCGGGATCGTCGTCTCAAACCACGGTGGGCGCCAGCTCGACACGGTGCTGTCGGCGGCCGACGCGCTCCCGGCGATCGTCGACGCCGCCGGCGACAGGCTCGAGGTGATCGTCGACGGCGGCGTGCGCCGCGGCACCGACGTGCTCAAGGCGCTCGCGCTCGGGGCGCGCGCGGTGATGGTCGGGCGGCCGCTGCTGTGGGGCCTGTCCGTCGACGGCGCCGCGGGCGCGCGCCGCGTGCTCGAGCTGCTGCTCGCGGAGTTCGACTCGGCGATCGCGCTGGCCGGCGCGCCGCGGGCGGAGCAGCTCGATCGCCGTTTCGTGTGCAGGGCACCCTGGGCAGCCTCGCTGCGATGAACATCCTCGTCACCGGGATCTCGGGCTATGTCGGCTCGCAGCTCGCACCGCGCCTGCTTGCTGCGGGCCACGACGTCCGCGGGCTCAGCCGCCGCCCCGCATCCACCCTCGGCGGCGTGCCCGTGGTCGAGGGCGACGTCGTCTCCGGAGCCGGACTCAAAGCGGCGCTCGACGGAGTCGACGTCGCCTACTACCTGATCCACTCGATGGAGCCCTCGACCGACGGCGCCTTCAACGTCCGCGAGCGGCGAGCTGCCGAGAACTTCGCGCGCGCGGCCGGCACAGCCGGCGTGGGGCGGATCGTGTACCTGGGCGGCTTGATCCCGCCGGACGGCCCGGGCTCGGCGCATCTCGCGAGCAGGCTCGCGGTCGAGGAGATCCTGCTCGGCTCCGGGCCGTGCACGGTGGCGCTGCGGGCATCGATCGTGATCGGGGCCGGTTCGCGATCGTTTCGCTTCCTCGTCAGGCTCGTCGAGCGCCTGCCCGTGCTCGCCGTGCCCGCATGGCGCACCAACAGGACCAACCCGATCGACGAGCGCGACGTCGTCGAGATGCTCGCTCGCGCCGCCGACGCAGACAGCGTGTGTGGAATGTCGCTGGACGTCGGCGGCCCAGACATCGTCACCTATGGCGAGCTGATCGAACGCATCCGTGACCACATGCTCGTGGCACGACCGACACTGAACTTCAAACGTTTGCGGTTGACACCTATCGCCAGCCGCATCTCCGCGCTGATCGCCGGAGAACAGTACGAACTGATCGGGCCGCTGATGGAGAGCCTGGAGGGAGATCTGCTGGTCGCCGATAGTCGCGCGACCGAACTGCTGGGAGTACGGCTGCACTCACTCGACTCGGCCATCGAGCACGCCCTGCGCGAGTGGGAGGCGACCGAGTCGCTGGCCGCCCGCTGAGCGGATCGTTAGTGTCCCCGTCCCGCTGATGAGCACAGTCCACGTCAAAACCAAGATCGACGCGCCGCCCGAGCGCGTGTGGGAGACCGTGATGGACCCCAATCGCCTGAAGGATTGGGTGACGATCCATCGCTCGGTACGCAACGTCTCCGACAAGCAACTCCGCCGCGGGTCGACGATGGACCAGGTGCTGCACATGCGCGGCGTGTCGTTCCGCGTGCACTGGACGGTGGCGGATGTCGATGCGCCGAATCACGCCGAATGGGAAGGGCGCGGCCCTGCCCACTCGCATGCGCGCATCCGATATGAGCTCTCCGGCGACGGCGACGGCGCCACTTTGTTCGAATACATCAACGAGTTCGAGGTCCCCGGCGGACGCCTTGGCAACGTCGCCAGCCGCGTGATCGTCGGTGCCGCTTCAGAGCGCGAAGCGAAGAGTTCACTCGCGCGTTTGAAGGCACTCGTCGAACGCGACTGAGCAGGTGCACTCACTCGTGCAGTGCGCCGTGCAAGCGGTGATCAGCGCTACCTGTATCTTTCGGAGGGCGAATTCGTACATTCAATACCAAAGGGAGTGTGTTTGGCCGATTTTGTCGACACTACCGTGAAGGAGATCGACGAGCGTCTGGACCAACTCAAGCAGGAAGTAGCCAAGCTTGAGGCGGCCCGCGCGGCGCTTGTCGGAGGTGGTCGTCGGGGACCCGGGCGGCCTCGCGGCAGCACGTCTGCCGCAGCACCGAGACGTCGTCGTGGAGCACGTGGGCCCGGTCGCCCGCGTGGGCGCCGCGGCGGCAACACGCGTGCGAATCAGGCGCTCGAACTGGTCCGCGGCAAGCCAGGAATCACGATTCCGGAGATCGCCTCGGCAATGGGCATCGAGCCCAACTACCTATACCGCGTGATGCCCAAGCTCGTCTCAGACGGGCAGATAAAGCGCGACGGCCAGGGTTGGCACCCGGCGTGAGCTTGGTCCGCCTCCTGCTCTCCGAGTAACTCTCATGAGAGGCAGGAGGCGGAATGCCACCTACGGTGGCTAAATCAGCCCGAGCTGCTTGACGGCCTCGCGCTCTTCGGCGAGTTCGTTAACCGTCACCTCGATGCGAGACCGGGAGAAGTCGCTGACTTCCAGCCCCTGAACGATTTCGTACGAACCGTTCGAGCAAGTGACCGGAAAGCTGGAAATCAGGCCCTCCGGCACGTCGTAGGAACCATCCGACGGGATCGCCATCGATACCCAGTCGCCGTCCGGCGTGCCAAGCAACCAGTCGTGGACGTGGTCGATCGCGGCGTTGGCGGCCGATGCCGCGCTCGAGGCGCCGCGCGCTTCGATGATCGCCGCCCCACGCTTCTGCACGGTCGGGATGAAGTCGTTCTCGAGCCACTGCTGGTCGTTGATCGTCTCCGCGGCGTTGTTGCCGTTCACCTTCGCGTGAAAGATGTCCGGGTACTGGGTGGCGGAGTGGTTGCCCCAGATCGTGACGTTGCTGATGTCCTTGATCGCGGCACCGGTCTTGCCGGCGACCTGAGCGATCGCGCGGTTGTGGTCCAGGCGCGTCATCGCGGTGAACCGCTGCGCCGGAATGTCTGGCGCGTTGCTCTTGGCGATCAGGCAGTTGGTATTGGCCGGGTTGCCGACGACCAGCACCCTGATGTCAGACGCGGCGTTGCTGTTGAGCGCCTCGCCCTGCGGCTTGAAGATGCCGCCGTTGGCCTCGAGCAGATCGCTGCGCTCCATGCCCTTGCTGCGCGGACGGGCGCCCACCAGGAGCGCCACGTTGGCACCGTCGAACGCCTTCTTCGGATCGTCTGAGATGTCGATGCCGGCGAGCAGCGGAAACGCGCAATCGTCTAGCTCCATCGCGGTGCCCTCCACCGCCTTGAGCGCGGCCGGGATCTCGAGCAGCGACAAATGCACGGGCGCGTCGGGACCGAGCAGCTGTCCGCTGGCGATCCGAAACAACAACGAGTAGCCGATCTGGCCGGCGGCCCCGGTGACAGCTACGCGCGTGGGGGTGTCAGTCACTTGTTCATCTCCTAGGTTGGCTGCCACTCGATGCTATACGCGACAGCCTCGCGGCCGACTCGCGGTCAGCGGCGCTCAGAAGTCGAGCTCGTAGACAGCGCCGAGCTTGAGCTTGAGGTAGTCGACGAACGGCGCGACCTCGATCGGTCCGCCCACGACTCGCTGCAGCAGCTCGCGGCTGGAGTACTTGGATCCGTATCGGTGGACGTTCTCGCGCAACCACTCCCGCAGCCCCGCCAGCTCCCCAGCCTCGAGTTGGTCGTCGAGGTCGGGCAGGTCGGCGTGGGCCTGGCGCCAGAGCTGGCCGGCGATCAGGTTGCCCAGCGCGTATGTCGGGAAGTAACCGACGAGGCCACTTGCCCAGTGCACGTCCTGAAGCACGCCGCGCGCATCATCGGGAACGTCAAGGCCCAGATACTCCTTGAAGCGCGCGTTCCAAGCCTCGGGCAGGTCGGCGACCTTGAGCCGGCCCTCGATCAGCTCCTGCTCGAGCTCGAAGCGCAGCACGATGTGCAGACCGTAGGTGAGCTCGTCGGCCTCGACCCTGATGAACGAAGGCGAGATCTTGTTGACGGCTCGGTAGAGCGTGTCGCGATCCAAGTCCGCCGAGGCGCCGCCGAAGATGCGCGCGACCGTCGGCGCGAGCACGTTGCAGAACTGGCGGCTGCGGCCGACCATGTTCTCCCACATGCGGCTCTGGGATTCATGCAGCGCCAGCGACTCCCCGAACCCCAGCGGCGTCCGCTGCAGCTTCTTGTCGACCCCGGCCTCGTACAAGCCGTGCCCGCACTCGTGCATCGACCCGTACAGCGACGAGGCGAAGTACGACTCCTCCCAGCGCGTCGTGATCCTCACGTCCTGAGATCCCAGCCCACTCGCGAACGGATGCACCGCATCGTCGATTCGCCATGCCGCGCGATCGAAGCCCATCCGCTCGATCACCTCGAGCGTGAGCCGACGCTGCTGGTCGATCGGAAACGAGCCGTGCAGGGCGGAGTCGTCGACCCGGTCGGCGTTGGCGCTGATCGCGGCGATCATCGGCGTGAGCTCGGACTTGAGCTCTGAGAACAGACTGGCGACCTCGGTGGTCTTCATCCCGGGCTCGTAGTCGTCGAGCAACACGTCGTAAGCACAGTCGTATCCGTCAAAGCAGTCCACGTAGCGGCGCGCGAGCTCGTAATTGCGCTCGAGGTTGGGGATGAATGAGGCGAAATCCGAGTTGGCCCGTGCAGCGACCCACTCCTTCTGTCCCACCGACGACGCGCGCGCGAGCTCGGCCGCGAGCTCGGACGGGACTCGGCGCGCCTTCTCCCAGCGGCGCCGGGTGACGCGGATCAGGGCGGCGTCGTCGGAGTCGGGGCCCTGACCGTTGATCTCCGCGTCGGCGGCATCGAGCAGGCGCCCGACTTCGTCTGAGACGAACATCTCGTGCCGGATGCGCTGGAGCGTCGCCAGCGATTCGGCGCGCGTCCGTACGCCACGCGGAGGCATCATCGTCTGCTGGTCCCATTCCAGCAGCTGATTGATCGTTCGCAGGTCCATCAGCGCCGCCATGCGCTCACGCAGTTGTCCAATGCTGTCAGTCATCCAAGCTCCTGATAAAGGGTGCACCCAATCATTAGGGACCGATAGGGCGCCTGTGCGACCATTGCAGCATGCTGCGCCGGACCGGTTCGATCAAGCTCGCAAACATATTTGGGTTCAGAATCGGGGTTGACCGTAGCTGGTTCCTGATCCTGTTTCTGATGATCTTCTGGCTGTCGGGAGCGTTCCGGACCGCTCTGCACAGCTCCGACGGTGTTGCCTACCTGACCACGGTGGTCACCGTGATGATCCTGTTCGGTTCGCTGATCGTGCACGAACTGGGACACGCGCTCGCCGCGCGCCGCGAGGGAATCGGCGTGGAGCGCATCGATCTGTTCCTGTTCGGTGGGCTCACGCAGATGAGCCGCGACGCCCGTACTCCCGGCGAGGATTTCAGGATCGCCGCCGCCGGCCCGGCCGCGACGCTCGGGTTCGTGCTCGTGTGCCTGGCCGTGGACCTCGCGATCGTCGGGCCCCACCGCCTGATCCACGCCGCCGCGCTCGACGGAACGGTGACGATCACGCCGGTGCTGCTTTCGCTTTCGTGGCTGCTGTTCTGGAATGTGCTGCTGTTGATCTTCAACCTCGTGCCCGCGTTCCCACTCGATGGCGGCCGGATCGCCCGGTCGATCATCTGGCGCGTCACGGGTGAGAAGCGCCGCGGGACCCAGATCGCGGCCAGGCTTGGGCAG
>DASYFZ010000385.1:0-7190 GCA_036000295.1 Solirubrobacteraceae bacterium | reverse complement strand
CAGCACCCAGGGCGCTGCGTTGGCCACCGTGGCGCCGACGAACGTCGAGACCGCCATGCCCACGCTCGCCGCGGCGACAGCGGTCACCCGGCTGCGGGTGACGCCCTGGAAGGAGGCCATCCCCGCCGGCAGCGCCCCAAGCGCCGCGAACGCACCCAGGTCGAAATGGCCGCTCCACCACCCGACCGCCAGCGGCACCACGACGCCGGCAGCCACACGTGCCGCACGCCACGGCGCGATGGCGCGCCAGCGAAACGGTCCGAGCCTGAGCAACGTCCGCCATCGCGAGCCCGGCGCCGGCCAACGGCCTCCCTTCATGTGGCGCAAGGTAGCGCTTACCGCCACCGGGCTTGCAGCGCTCACGGGCGCGGCGTAGCGTGATCGCGCAGAGGTTGCGGGACCGAGGAGAGGAGCCTTGCAATGACCACGATGATCGGACCGCTGGCCCGTGCAATGGGCGTCGGGCCGGAGCGGTGCGCGGTTCGCTGCGGAGACCTCCAGCTGTCCTACGGGCAGATGTGGGAGCGGGCCGGCCGCGTGGTCGGCGGGCTGCACGGCCTCGGCGTTGGCCCCGGTGATCGCGTCGCCGTCGTCGGTCCCAATTGCCACCGTTACCTGGAGCTGTATCAGGCGATTCCCGGCGCCGGGATGGTGCTCGTGCCGCTAAACCAGCGACACACCGCCGCGGAGCTCGGATATGCGCTCCAGGACTCGGGCGCCAAGGTGCTGTTCGCGGCCGCGGGGATCGATTACCCCGACGGCCTCGTCGAGCACGCCTTCGACATGGGCGACGGCTACGAGCAGCTGATCGCCGACGCGCCCCCGTCCGCATTCCCCGGCGAGCTGTCCTCCGACACCGTGGCGGGGCTGTTCTACACGGGCGGGACCACCGGAGCCGCCAAGGGCGTGATGCTGACACATCGCAACCTCGTGGCAAACGCGCTGCATTTTCAGGCCGCGTGGGCGTTCGGCCCCGATACGTGCTGGCTCGTCGCCGCACCGCTGTTTCACGCCGCGGGGTCGATCGCGGTGCTGGCGACCGTCTGGCACGGCGGGCGCCATGTCGCGCTGCGCGCCTTCGACCCCGGCGCGGCGCTTGACCTGATCGAGTCCGAGCGGGTCACGGCGACCCTGCTCGTGCCGACGATGCTGGCGGCGATCAGCGACGAGCAGCTGGCCCGGCCCCGCGACGTCGGGTCGCTGTCGCTGCTCAGCCACGGCGGCGCTCCTGTCGCAACCGAGACCCTGCGCAGCGCGCACGCGGCGTTCCCCGCTGCCGAGCTGATGCACCTGTACGGGACGACCGAAACCGCGCCGATCGCGACGATCCTGCCCCACGAAGAGCGCGTGCTCGACTGTGCGCAAGGGCACTCCTGCGGGCAGCCGGCGGTCGGGGTCGAGGTCGTCGTCCGGGACCTGGCCACCGGCGTGCCCGTATCCACCGGGACGGTCGGCGAGGTCGCGATCCGTGGCGAGAACGTGATGCAGGGCTACTGGAACAAGCCCGAGGCCACGGCCGCGGCGCTGTGCGACGGCTGGTACCGGACGGGCGACCTCGGATACATGGACGACCATTCGTACCTGTACCTCGTCGACCGCGCCAAGGACATGATCGTGTCGGGCGGCGAGAACGTGTACAGCACGGAGGTCGAGGAAGTTCTGTTCCGACACCCTGCGGTCCTCGAAGCGGCGGTGTTCGGGATCCCCGACGAACGGTGGGGCGAGGTCGTGCACGCTGTGGTGGTCCCCCGTGACGACGTCACCGAGGCCGATCTGCTGGGCCATTGTCGCGGGCTGATCGCGGGGTACAAGCTGCCCAAGCGGATCGACCTGAGGACTGAGCCGTTGCCGAAGTCGGGCGCGGGCAAGGTGCTCAAGCGCGAGCTGCGGGCGCCGTTCTGGGAGGGACGCCGGACGATGGTGGCGGGGGCGTAGTGTCAGTCGGGGCGCGGATCGCCAGCCGCAAGCAGCTCAGTGCAGGGCGCGTGCCCGGGCCCTGAGCACCTTGACCAGGCGGTCGATGTCGGCGACCGTCACGGTCAGCTCGGGGTGGCGCAGCACGCCCAGTCGGTCGAGCCCCGGCACGGGAGTGCGAAAGCCGATGCGAACGCCGCGGTCGCCGTTGGTGGCGAACGTCAGGCCCCGGTCGGTGACCGCCAGACGCGCCGGGCCGGCGGTCTTGTAGAAGTGATATGGGCCGGTCACCTCGACCTCGGTGATGTTGGCCAGCGGCGTGGACACGCGCCAGTGCCCGAAGCGCGCGTCGAACAGGACGTCGTCGATCGACACCCACGCCGACTTCGGCGTGATTCGAAACGGCCTTGATGCTCGCGCATAGGACGGCGCGAACGCGAACTCGAAGCGCTCGACGTTGCTCACGACGCTGATCGTACGGCCTCTTCCAATGGTGGCTACAACTCCGTAGGATCGGCGGCGATGGGGGCTCGCATCTACCGCGGACGTTTTTCGGCGTCGATGCCAGACGAGTTCGTCGTGTTCCTGATCGGGATGCGGTTCAACCGGCCGCTGCGTGTGGACAAATGGCTTCCGGTGTTCATCGCGATGCCGAGGATGCTCCGCTGGCTCGACAAGCACCCGCAGCAGGGTCTCTTGAAGTGGCATTTCACGATGATCCACGGCCCGGCGATCGTGCAGTACTGGCGCAGCTTCGACGACCTCAACCGCTTCGCCCGCGGGCGTGACCTGCCGCACCTGCCGGTGTGGGGGAGGTTCAACAAGCTCGTGCGCGGCTCGGGCGACGTCGGCATCTGGCACGAGACCTACAAGGTGCGCGCCGGCGAGTACGAGTGCGTCTACGTCAACATGCCGCGACTCGGCCTCGCCGCCGCCGGTGCCCACGTGCCGATCGGGTCGACGGGACAGTCGGCCGCCAAGCGCATCGGCGAAGCGACCGTCGACGAGCCCGCGCTGGCGCCGTACGCGAACCCTTTGAGCTGATCGCGGGCAGTTAGACTCGGCCCACGCGGGCGAGGGAAGCCGTGAACCGGCACAGGGGAGGAGCTTGAGCCAGTTGGACGCAAACGCCGTGCTGTCGCAGGTGCTGCGCGCGCTGCCGGACGCCTCGGTGATGGTGTTCGACCAGAGCCTGCAGATCGTCTCGGCCGCCGGCCAGGCGCTCGCAGCCGAGAACCTCACGCCGGCCGCATGCCGAGGCCGCGCCGCCTCCGAAGTGTTCGAGCCCGACCGCTGGCGCAGCTACGAGCCGCTGTTTCGGGGCGCGCTGGAAGGGAAGCCGGGCTCGACCGAAGCGTCAGGAGTCGACGGCAGCCACCGCTACCTGATCGACGTCGAGCCGCTGCGCGACGCCGACGGCGCCGTCACGGGCGGGGTCAGCTTCTGGCGCGACACAACCACGCGCGCGCAGCTGCTCGTGGAGCTCGGACAGCAGCGCCGCCTGCTCGACCTGGCTCACGACGCGATCATCGTTCGCGACCCGATCGGCAGCACGGTCACCTACTGGAACCGGGAGGCCGAGGAGCTGTATGGCTACAGCGCCGAGCAAGCCCACGGCCAGGTCACCCACGTCTTGCTCCAGACCGAGTTTCCCAGCTCCTTGGAAGCGGTCGACGACGCCCTGCTCTCCCGGGGACGCTGGGAGGGCGAGCTCAGTCACGTGCGCAGCGACGGCGCGCGGATCGTCGTGTCCTCGCGCCAGGCGCTCGTGCGCGACGAGGACGGCCGGCCGCTGGCGATCATCGAGCTGAACTCCGACATCACCGAGCACAAGCAGGCCGAGCTCCTGCTGCGCGAGGCGGAGCAGCAGTTCCGCGGGCTGATGGAGTCTGCGCCGGATGCGATGGTGATCGTCGACGAGCAGGCGACGATCGCGCTCGTCAACGCGCGCGCCGAGGAGCTGTTCGGGTACGCGCGCCATGAGCTGATCGGCCAGCCCGTGGAGATGCTGCTGCCCAGGGGCTTGCGAAAGCGCCACGAGGCCCACCGCAACGAGTTCCTCGCCAACCCGCGGGCGCGGCCGATGGGCGCGGGGCTCGACCTGCTGGCCCGACGCAGAGGGGGCGGCGAGTTCCTCGCGGAGATCAGCCTCAGCCCCCTGCAGACGGAAAACGGGATCTTGATCTCCGCGTCGATCCGCGACATCTCCAAGCAGCTGCTGCGCCAGCTCGAACAGGCGCTCGTGCCCCGGATGAAGGTCGACGAGCGGTGGCACCTGGCGTGGCGCTACCGGCCGAGCCTCAACACGATGCTCCTGGGCGGCGATTTCATCGGCGTTTGCGAGCGGACCGACGGCTCGCTGTCGCTGCTGATCGGCGACGTCACCGGCCATGGGCCTGCGGCGGCGGGGACCGGGGCGATGCTCCGCGCCGCCTGGCTCGGGGCCGTGCAGGCCGATGTGGAGCTGGAGTCGATCCCGAAAATGCTGCACCGCCTGCTGCTCGAGCAGGACGATCGCGAAGCAGTCAGGCTGGCGACGGCGTGCCTGGTCGAGGTGGACCGAGACGGACGCCAGGCAAAGGTGATGCGCGCGGGCCACGACTCGCCGCTGCTGATAACCCCGGGGGCGATCGCCCTGTTGGACGGAGTTCACGGTCCGGCGCTCGGCCTGGCGGGCCGTCACCACTGGCCGGTGCAGCGATACCAGCTGCCGTCAGACGCCGCCATCATGCTGTTCACCGACGGGCTGACCGAACGGCGGCCGGCCGTTGACGCAGGGGCGATCGGCGTTGACGATCTGCTTCCGCAGATCGATGCGCCCGCGCTGCTCACACAGCCGCCCGAGCGCGCGATCGACGAGCTGCTCGCCCGGGTGTTCCCCGAGGGGACCGATCAGCTCGAGGACGATCTCGCCGTAATCCTGCTGACCCTGAGCGCGGCCGACAGCGCCAGCGCCGGTAACCGCGTCCGCGTAGCCTGAGTCGCCGCCGCTAGCGGGCCGGCTGCGGCGTGGCGGCAGGATCGAAGCGGTCGTCGTGCTCGTCGTGCCAGGCGAGCTCGAACGCCGCGACCACCTCGGGGTCGAACTGTGTGCCGGCCTGGCGATGCAGCTCGGTGAACGCGTCCTGCGGTGACATCTGCGGCGAGTAGGGGCGCTCGGCGACCATCGCGTCGAATGCGTCGCAAACCGCGACGATCCGCGCGCCCAGCGGGATTGCCGCGCGTGCCAGCCCGTCCGGGTAGCCACTTCCGTCCCAGCGCTCGTGGCTGGAGCGAACGAGCGCTGCCACCGGGCTCAGCGCAGGGGCCGCCGCGAGGATCCGCTCGCCCACCAAGGTGTGGCGGCGCAGGAAAATCCACTCGTCGCCGTCGAGCGGGCCGGGCTTGTTCAGGATCGCCTCCGGGACCGCGGTCTTGCCAATGTCCTTGAGCTCGGCGGCGCGCCGCAGCTCGTCGAGCTGTTCCTCGTTCATCCGAAGCTTGCGCCCGACGAGCACCGAGAGCCGGCCGACCTCGCGCAGGCGGTCGTGAAGCTCGGGCTGCTGCTCTCGCAGCAGCTCCAGCAGCACGCCGTGAGTCTGCTGCGAGGCCGAACCGCCGCGGCCGCCCTTGTGGACGTACATGCGGTCGTCCGCCAGACGCAGTGCGAGCGAGGGGGAATGGGCCTCTGAAGGGATCGCCACCGCGCCGTGAGAGGCGCGGATGCAGAACCCCTCGCCGTCGGCAGACAGTGCGGCGACCGCCGCGGCGATGTGGACGTCGGCGCGGGCGATGTCGCCGCGCAACAGCACGCAGAACTCATCGCCCCCTGGTCGGTACGCAATGCCGGCGGACCCGACAGCGGCCCGCAGGCGGTGGCCGAGGTGCGCCAGCAGCGTGTCGCCGGCGAGGTGACCGAAGCGGTCGTTGTAGAGCTTGAAGCCGTCGAGGTCGAACATCACGAGCACCCCCGGGGGCGACTTGATGCCGTTGGCCAGCGCCTCGTCGAGCTCGGCGTTCATCCTGCGGCGGTTCCCCAGCCCCGTCAGCGCGTCGGTCACGGCTTCCTGCCGCGAGGCGGTCAGCAGCCGCGCGTTGTCGGCAAACGTCCAGCCGGCGCGGGCGATCACCAGCAGCAGGGTGATGCCCGCCAGCACGATCCCGACGGGACCGACGTGGCGCACGTCGCCGTACAGCACGATGCCCAGCGCCGTGAACGCAAACGTGACCGGGATCACCAGCATCCTTCTCGCCTTCACGCGCGGCCTGGTGGCGCGCGGCGCCGTCGGCTGCCACGCCGAGGCACCGATCGCCAGCGCGGCGACCAGCCAGGTCGAGTCGAGCAGCCCGCCCACCACGTAGGTGCCGTTGGCGCTCGTGTACAGATAGCCGGTGTCGGCCACGGCGCTCGCCGCGAGGCCGATCCCGAGCAGCAGCCAGCCCCGCCCCGGCCGCCAGCTCGCCAGGCCGAAGGCGCCGACCACGATCGCCAGCAGGATCAGGTCGCCGACGGGGTAGGCGAAGTTCGTGGCGATCGCCGCCGTCGAGCCCGAACTGGCGTCGCGCGCGATCGGATCGAACGCGAGCGCGGCGATCAGCGCTGCCGATGCGATCGCCGCGATCGCCCCGTCGAGCCACTGAGCGGCTCCGAAGCGATCCACGCGGCGGCGCACCAGCATCACCAGGGCGACGTATGCGGCCGGGTAGTAGAGCAGATAGAAGAGGTCGGCCAGCGACGGGATCGGCACGTTGCCGGAGTCGCCGAACGCCAGCGAGAAATACACCTCGCCGGCGGCGTTGAACGCGAGCCCGATTCCAAAGATCAGCCACGGCAGCCGCTCCTGGCGGACAACGGCCGCGCGCGCGAGGCATGAGACAGCGCCGCTGATGATCACGGCGTCGTACAGCCAGTCATACGTGAAGCTGTCGGCGCCGCGTCCGCCCAGCCCGAACTGGCCGTGGGCGATGTGGAACGCGAGCGCAAGCAAGCCCGCGATCGCTGCGATCCGCAGGGCAACTCTGGCCCGGGCCCCGACGATCGGTTGGTCGCCTGACGCTGCCCCGCGGGAATTGATGGGAGCGCCGACAAACATGTTCTAGGGGGTTCATCGGCCTTTTCCCTGCGGGGATTCAGTAGTTCCCCACGATCCTCAACCGCGCTAGTACATACGTCCAGGGTGCGGGCGGCCGGCGCGCCGGGCGGCGATCACGGCAAACTGGGCCGGAATGGAGGTCCACGAGCAGGTTCCGCTGTCCGAGCTCACGACGCTGCGCGTCGGAGGACCGGCACGCACGCT
>DASYFZ010000293.1:0-4082 GCA_036000295.1 Solirubrobacteraceae bacterium | reverse complement strand
CGCGGCGGCGATGCTCGGCTCGGTGTGGATGTTGTTAGGGCCGGTGTTGTCGAACAGCTGGATCCGCGGGTCGTCCAGCAGCGCGCGCCAGTCGGTCACGTGCTCGGCAAATCCGAATTCCTCGGCGGCGCCGGCCACGGCCTGCCCCGACCGACCGGCGATCGAGACGAGCTCGGGGATCAGGGGCGGGGGCCAGGTCATGTGCCGGATGGTCCGGAATGCGCTCGAGTGGGCCCGGCCCATGAACCCGTAGCCGAGCATCCCCACGCCGATTGTTGGCACCTCCGCCGAAGGCCGCTGCTCGGACTGCGACGGCTGGCTCGAGAGGCTTCTATCCATGGTGACCCTCCTGGGCGAACGCGACATCGAACGACGACTGCGATGCGGGGAAATCGTTGCGGCGCACGAACGCGGCCGCGTCGCGCGCGCCCCACTCGCGATCCATGCCCACGTCCTCCCATTCGACCGACAGCGGACCGTCATAGCCGACGCGGTTCAGTGCGCGCAACAGGCCCTCGAAGTCGACATCGCCGTGGCCGGGCGAGACGAAGTCCCAGCCCCGGTCCGGGTCGCCGAAGTCCAGGTGCGAGCCGAGGATCGAGCGCCGGCCGTCGAGCCGGCGTGTGCAGTCCTTGACGTGCACGTGGTAGATGCGGTCGGCGAACTCGTCGATGAACGCCGCAGGGTCGAGGAACTGCGGGACCAGATGGCTGGGATCGAAGTTGATCCCGAACGCCTCGCGGCGGTCGAGCGCGTGCAGCGCCTTGCGCGTGGTCACGAAGTCATAGGCGATCTCGGTGGGGTGGACCTCGAGCGCGAAGCGCACGCCCTCGGCCTCGAACACGTCGAGGATCGGCGTGAAGCGCTCGGCGAACTGCTCATATCCGTGCTCGAGCTCGGCGAAGTCGTTGGGAGGAAACGAATAGAGCAGGTGCCAGATCGGCGAGCCGCTGAACCCGGTCACGACCGTCACGCCCATCTGCGCCGCCGCACGCGCGGTGTCCTTGAGCCGCTGCGCGGCGCGCGAGCGCACGCCTTCGGGATCGCCGTCGCCCCATACCTCCTCGGGCAGGATGGCCCGGTGGCGGGCGTCGATCGGGTCGCATACGGCCTGGCCCACCAGATGGGCACCGATCGCCCAGCAACGCAGTCCGTTGCGGTGCAGCAACTCGGTGTGCTCGCGGCAGTAGCCGGCGTCGGCGAGGGCCGCGCCGACGTCGAAGTGGTCACCCCAGCTCGCTAGCTCCAGACCGTCAAAGCCCCATTGCGCCGCCTTCTTCGCCAGCTCCGACAGGGGCAGATCCGCCCACTGACTGGTGAACAGCGTGACCGGACGGGACACGCCGACCTCCTCTCGGTCGTTGACCCCCGTCTATACCACTCGCGCGCGGCCGCCGGGTGCGCCGCGAGAATGACGACATGACGCCCGAGAACCTCAAGGACTTCTTCCTGGCCGGTGCCGGGGTGGCCGGCGCGCTGATCGGCCTGCTCTTCGTGGCCATCTCGGTCTCGCAGGAACGGCTCGCCGAGCGGGGTGAGACTCAGGTTCATCGGGTCCGGGCGGCCTCCGCGCTGACGGCGTTCACCAACGCTCTGGCCGTTTCGCTGTTCGCGCTGATCCCGGGCGACAAGGTCGGGTGGGCGGCATTGGTCGTGGCGATCGCCGGGTTCGCGTTCATCACCGCGTCGCTGTTGTCGCTGATCCGTGTACAGGGTCTGCGATGGCACGAGGCCCGCGACGCCGCGTTCCTGATCGGCCTGGCGGTTGCGTTCGTTATCCAGCTGCTCGCTGCGCTTCAGGTGATCGCTCAGCCCGATCGTGCGTCGGCGGTGCGCACGATCGCGGTCATCGTGATCGTGTGCTTCCTGATCGGGGTCGCGCGAGCCTGGGAGCTGATCGGCGGCCCGTCGATCGGGATCGGGCGCGAGGTCAGCGAGCTGATCCGCGGAGAGCGGAACTCCGCCGACGACTAAGTCACTGACTCAGCGCAAACGTCACTGACTCAGCGCAAACGGCGGGTAGCTGTCGGTGACCAGGATCAGCGCGTAGCCGACCACGCGGTTGTGCCAGCGGATCACACCCTCGATGTAGTCGAAGATGCTGCGCGGATAGCGTCCGGTGAACAGGATCGCGAACCACGCCCCGATCGCGGCGAACACGACGCCGATGTAAAGGAAGAACAGCACGATGAAGTGCGGGATCGCCAAAAACCACTTGACCAGCGGAAGCCATCGGTTCAGGTCCACCTGTGCGTCGGGGTAGCCGAACTCGAGGTGCACCGACTGCTCCTCGTCCGTCGACGGATAGCGATCGTCCATCAGCGCGAAATACACGCCCACGCGGTTAGCGAAGCGCAGCAGCTGCAGATTCCACTCAAACCACCACCGCGGGTACTTCTGACGGAACAGGATCATCAGCAGCGGGGGGATGAAAAGGAGCCCCGTCCCGCCGAGGGCGACCTCGCCCGTGCCTGTCGTGCTCGTTCCCCATCGCGCGCTGTAGCCGCCGATCGTCCCAATCACGATTGCGATCGGGATCACGGTGAAGATCCGAAAGCCGGTTGTCACCCGGTTGAGGTCACGGTCCGGATAGTCGACCGAGAATCGGACCGGATACGCGTCGTTCATCGTCGCTCCGTTCAGTTGTGTCATCAGTTGAGGGTATGCCCCGAGCCGCGCCAGGTCCGCCGAAGTTCTCCGCAGGCAATCGCGTACAAAACCTCGCGAAGTGTTTGCTCCGAAGCCGCTACGGGAACTGAAACTGGTCACGGAGATCGATGCGGGAGGGTTGAAATGGGCAGGGCAGAGCGGGGGCGTGAGAGCGCTTGGTCTCGGCGGCTTTCGGCAGGAGTCGCGTCGCTGTGTGCGCTGGGCGCCGTCTTCGTCGCGCCCGCGTTCGCTGTGACCCCGGCGCCCCCGGCCGGGGCGCCCGCGGTCGAGTCAGCCCCGTCAAGCCTCGTCGGGCTGAATCCACAGCTGCCCGCAGGGGTGATCGCTGCCAGCTCAGCGCGCACGAGCCATTGGAAACCCGAGAAGGCGATCTACGGGACCGCGTCGACGAACGACATAGCGATCAAGGGCGCCAACGGGACGACGATCCGCGTCAACGAGATTTATCCCACGACGGCAGCCGGCAAGCCGGCGCGAGGGCGTTTCCCCGTCCTGCTCACGATGACTCCGTACGGCAAGGGCCAGGGCGGCTCGAGCTCGCCGGGCTCTGCGGCCTCGTCGTCCGGCGGCGCGGCCACCGGCGGCGCAGACAACTACCTCGTGCAGCGCGGCTACATCGAGATCGTCGAGGACGTACGGGGCACCGGAGACTCGAACGGGAGCTGGGGCCTGTTTGACCCGATCCAGCAGCAGGACGCGATCAAGGTGCTGCACTGGGCCGCGCACCTGCCGCACTCCAACGGACGCGTCGGCACGTACGGCCCGTCCTACCTCGGCATCGACCAGATGCTGCTGGCGGGCGCGGTCGGCCGCAACTCGCCCCTGAAGGCAATCTTCCCGCTCGTCACCGCCAACGACATCTATCGCGACACGTCGTTCATGGGCGGTCTGCTCGACTTCGAATTCGACGAGACCTACTTGGGGCTGACGGCCGGGACCAACACGATCAACCCGGTCGGCGACAGCGCCAGCGACCCAGCCCTGCTCGCCGATCTTGCCGGGATCGAAGCCGACCATGCCAACGGGCTTGCGACCTACCACGCCGGGCAGACCGCGAACATCCTGACCGGCGGCGACGAGGCCTACGACGGCTCCTACTGGCAGGCGCGCAATCCCCAGAACGTGATCTCGCGCGTCGTCGCCAACCACATTCCGGCCTATCTCGTTGGCGGCGAATTCGACATCTTCCAACGCGGGGAGCCGACCAACTATGCCGAGCTCCAGAACGCGTGGGCCGGACGCAGCGTCACCGCCCCGATGCAGCCCGGGCAGCGTGCCACCGGCCGCTATCAGCTGATCGTCGGCCCCTGGGAGCACCTCAACGGTTCGAGCGTGAACGTGGACCCCCTCGAGCTCGAGTGGTTCGACACCTGGCTCAAGCACGAGCGCACCGGCATGGCACAGACGCCCAC
>DASYFZ010000283.1:0-6470 GCA_036000295.1 Solirubrobacteraceae bacterium | reverse complement strand
CGACGCTGTACGGACTCGTCCGCGACGACCCGCGGACACGCGGCGAGTTCCTCAGCCTGACCGGAGGAAGAACCACATGAGCGAGCAGACATTCATCATCATCGGCGCAAGCCTCACCGGCGCGAAGGCCGCGGAGGAGCTGCGCACGCAGGGCTTCGACGGTCGCTTGCGGTTGATCGGCTCTGAGTCAGAGCGCCCGTACGAGCGGCCACCGCTGACCAAGGACTACCTGCGCGGAGAGTCCGCGCGCGAGAAGGCCTACGTCCACGAGCAGTGCTTCTACGAAAACCATCAGGTCTTGCTGGAGACCGACTCCACCGTGACCGGGATCGACGCCGGCCGATCGCGCGTCACACTCGCCGACGGGCGCGCCTACGACTACGACCGGCTGCTGTTGGCCACCGGCGCCAAGCCCCGCCAGATCACGATCGCAGGCGCCGAGCTCGATGGCGTCCATTCCCTGCGCACCCTGCAGGACTGCGACGCGCTGCGCGCGCGCCTGGAAACCGGTGGACGGGTCGTGGTCGTGGGCGCCGGGTGGATCGGCAGCGAGTTCGCGGCTTCGGCACGCCAGCGCGGCCTCGAGGTCACGATCGTCGATCCGCACGCGCTGCCTAACGAGCGCATCTTCGGCGCCGAGATTGGCGCGTTCTACCGCGACGTGCACCGCGACCACGGCGTCGAGCTCGTCCTCGGCGAGGGCGTGCAGGCGTTCGACGGTGACGGAGCCGTGGCTCGGGTGCGAACGACCAACGGCCGAAAGATCGAATGCGACTTCGTCGTCGTCGGCATCGGCGTCGTGCCGCGCGTCGAGCTCGCCAGCCGCGCCGGCCTTGACGTCGACAACGGCATCCTCGTCGACGAGAAGCTTCAGAGCTCGGCGCCGGGGGTGTTCGCCGCCGGCGATGTCGCGAACGCGCTGCACTCCTTCTACGAGGACCGGATCCGGGTCGAACACTGGGCGAACGCGCTGCACCAAGGTCCGGTCGCGGCGCGCGCGATGCTCGGCCAGCAGGTGAGCTACGACCGCATCCCGTACTTCTACTCAGACCAATACGAGGTCGGGATGGAGTACTCGGGATACGCGCCCGTCTGGGACGAGGTCGCCTTCCGCGGCGATCCGTCCGACGGCGAGTTCATCGCGTTCTGGCTGCGCGACGGCTGTGTGCTCGCCGGGATGAACGTCAACGTCTGGGAGGTCAACGAGCCCATCCAGGCGCTCATCCGCTCCCGCCGGCCGGTTGACCTCGCCGCGCTGAGCGACCGCGACACGCCACTCGATTCGCTGGTCGCGCAGCCCACAACCCGAACCTGAGGAGCAATCGACATGGCCCCGAACCCCCATCTGCAAAGCCTGCATGGCGCGGGCACATCGATCTGGCTCGACACTCTCTCACGCGACCTTCTGGATACCGGCAAGTTTGCCGAGCTCATCCGGGACTACGCGGTCACGGGCGCGACCTCGAACCCGACGATCTTCGCCAAGGCGATCACCGGCTCGGATCGCTACAACGCGCAGCTGCGCGGTCTCGCCGACGGAGGCGAACGCGACCCGCAGGAGCTGTTCTTCACGATCGCGCTTGACGACGTCCGCGCGGCCGCGCATGAGCTGCGCCCCGCGTTCGATGCCAGCGGCGGCCGCGACGGATTCGTCTCGTTCGAGTGCACACCCGATCTCGCCGACGACACTGAGGCGACGACCGCTCAGGCGAGCGAGCTCTGGCAGCGACTGAACAAGCCCAACGTGATGATCAAGGTGCCCGCAACCGAAGCGGGATTGCCGGCGATCGAGGAGCTCACGCGGCGCGGCGTCAACGTCAACGTTACGCTGCTATTCGCGATCGAGCGCTACGAGCAGGTGATGGACGCGTTTCTGCGCGGGCTGACGGCGCGCGCCGCGGACGGCGCGCCGCTGGATGCGATCGCATCCGTCGCGTCGTTCTTCGTCTCTCGGATCGACACGAAGGTCGACGCTCAGCTGCCCGCCGACTCGCCGCTGCGCGGTCGCATCGCGATCGCGAACGCGCGCGTCGCCTACCAGCGCTACCGGACCACGTTCGCGGGACCGGAATGGGAACACCTCCAGGCGCTCGGAGCCCGGACACAGCGGCCGCTGTGGGCGAGCACCGGCACCAAGGACCCCGCCTACTCAGACGTGCTCTACGTCTCGGAGCTGATCGGGCCCGAGGTGATCAACACGATGCCCGAGCAGACGCTGCGCGCGTTCGCCGACCACGGCGAGATCGGGCGCACGGTCGACGCCGACCCGGAGGCGGCTGAGCGAACTCTCACCGAAGCCGGCGGCGCCGGGGTCGATCTCGATGCCGTCACCGCAAAGCTCGAGCGTGACGGCGTCCAGTCATTCTGCGACTCCTACCATCAGCTGCTGGACTGCGTCGAGGGCAAGCTCGGGGCGCTCACGCCGACCGGCGGCGCCCGCGGCGTGTAGCTTCGATGTCGAGCGCGGATGCAGCCCTCGATCCAGCTCGCCCTCGCGTCCTGATCGCCGGCGCAGGGGTCGCCGGCCTCGAGACGGTGTTGGCGCTGCGTGCGCTGGCCTCCGATCGCCTCGACGTCACGATTCTCGCGTCCGAGCTCAAGTTCATCAACCTGTCGATGAGCGTCGATCAGCCGTTCAAGCCCCAGCGAGTCCGCGGCCTCAGGCTGCAGGACACCGCCGCTGAGCTCGGCGCTCGGTGGCACCACGGGGCGTTGGACCGCGTCGAGCCCGAGCGCAACCGCGTGATCACCAGCGACGGCGACGAGGTGCGGTACGACATGCTTGTGCTCACCCTCGGCGCCCACACCGAGCAGGAATGGCACTCACCGAACGTTCTGACCTACCACGGCGGTCGCGACAGCCCCAACTATCGACTTCTGCTCCACCAGCTCCAGGAGCAACGGGTGAACAAGGTCGCGTTCGTGAAGCCCGTCGGGCCGAGTTGGCCGCTGCCCCTTTACGACCTCGCGTTCCTGACCGCGGCCAACGGCGCCGCGCAGGGCCGCTCAGGAATCGAGCTCAGCCTCGTCACCCCCGAGGAGGAGCCGCTCGGGATCTTCGGCACGCCCGCGAGCGCCGCGATCCGGCGGCTCCTGGACGAATCCGGGGTGACGCTGCATACGAGCAGCTCCGGCACACCTGGTCACTCCGGGTGGCTTGACATCACGCCCGGCGACCGACGCGTTTCCGTTGACCGCATCGTGACAGTGCCCCGCCTCGTCGGCCCGCGCCTGCGCGGCATCGCCTGCGAATACGACGGTTTCATCGCCACCGACGCTCACGGCCGGCTCCCCCGATTGGACGGGCGTGTTCGCCGCGGGGGACGCGACGTCCTTTCCGGTCAAGCAGGGTGGCCTGGCCGCCCAGCAGGCCGACGCCGTCGCCGAGATGATTGCTGCCGCGGTGGGCGTCGACATCGAACCGCGGCCCTTCAGGCCGATCCTGCGTGGGCTGCTGCTGACCGGCGGGCCCCCTCGCTATTTAGATTTAGAGGCGGACATCAGCGGCAGCGCAGGTAACGAGTCGACCATCTCCGAAGAGGCGTTGTGGTGGCCGCCAGACAAGCTCGCCGGACGCTACCTTGCGCCCTACCTCTCAAGCCAGGTCGGCGACCGCCTCGATGTCATGCCCCAGGGTGAGCACACGATCCCGATCGAGACCGCGATTGACCCCGTCAGGGCGGACAGCAAGCGCTACTTCGGCCAGCTGTCCGACCTGCCGGCCCGCTGACGCTCGAAGTCCGCGACCGCGCCGCGTAACTCCACGGCGAACACGACGATCGATACCCGGCGGAACGTAAGACCAGGACCCGCGGGTGACGCTAGAGCCTTGTGAATGACCCTAGCCCGCCGGCATCTGCGGAGCCTGCTTTGAGGCTCCGTGAGTCGCCGTCGCCGAATCGTGATCACATCACGAGAGGAGGCGCACATTATGGCACTGGTACGCCGAGACACTGACCGTACATCCGTCGAGCTCAGACCGACATCCGCACTCGACGAGGCACCCGCGACCTGTCCGGATCTCGACGCGTGCGCGGCCCCTCAGCCGGTTTTGCAGCACCCGATCGAACGGCTCATGTTCGTCGCCGATGCCGCTGTGGCCGGTGCGGACGAGTTGACACCTGAGGTGCGCGCCATCATCGCCACCGCCGCCGAGGTGTACGTGGTGACACCCACCCTGCCGGGGCGGCTCGCCTGGCTCGCCGATGACGTCGACGGGTTTCGCCACACCGCCGACGAACGTCTTGACATCGTGCTCGGCCAGATGCGCTCGATCAGGGGCGACGTCAGCGGAGATGCCCTTCGGGGCAGTGTGATGACCGTTATTACGGACGGGGTCGAGACGTTCAGGCCCGATCACATCTTGCTTGCGTTGCGCAGCTCAGCCCACGCCAATTGGCAGGAGCACGGGCTGGTCGAGCACGTCAAACAGCACTTCGGCCTGCCAGTGACGACGTTCGCGATCGATCCCGAAGGACACATGTCCGCCGCAGCGGATCCGCGAGCCATGGTCTCGCGGTGAAACCGCCTGCGGTCTGCTCGCGGCGGCGTGGCCGTGCTCCGTGTCTCGAGCGCGTGATCCGAAACGGGGTACTGGAAGGACCGCCTCGAGCTGTTCCTGCGTGGGTTAGCCGGCTTGACGCCGGCCCATGCTCGGCGCGCAGTTCGGCGGCCACGATCGGCCTCCGTACGTGCGAGAGACGTTGAGCAAGGGCTTGCAGCGGTGCGCAAGCGCCTGCGCTTTAAGTTCGCCGATCTCAGCCCGACGACGCATGTGCCCGGAGGAACGGTCACCAATGCCCCGCCTGGCGCGGCGAAGTTGACGCGAGCTGCGCATTGGGCGCCCCGGGGAGGCTGGAGGCCGCGTTCCGAGCTCTTACAGTCCGCGACCTGTGCTCTACGTCTCAGCGCTGATCACACCCGCCGGCCCGCTGACGCTCGCACCGCTGTCAGCGCGCGCCGCGCAACTCGACGGCCAACCCGTCGATAGGGCGCCCTACGAGCCGTAAGACCAGGCCGGGCAGGCGACGCTAGAGCGGTGTGACTGAACCTAGCCCGACCGCCATCGTGCCGCGTCTGCTTGTGAGCCAGCCGCGAACCGTCCAGATATCGACGCGTCCGCGGCGCCGCAGCTGGATCCGCAAATGCCGATCCACCAATTCCTGCTCATCACCGACGCCGACGTGCGGAGCCACCCGCGCCTGGCGCGCCGTCCTAGGGAGGGCGGCTAACGGAGCCAAAGCCACCGAAACGAAGGAGCAATACCATGACCACCACCTATCAGCCACAGCATCACCACTCCGGAACGTTCGCCACCGGCGAGTCCGATCCTCCGACATATCCAGAGGACACTCGCGTGGGGACGTTTGCCGATGGTCAGTCCGATCCTCCGACATACCGAGAGGACACTGGCGTGGGGACATTTGCCGATGGCGCCGACAGTCGGTCATCCCGGGAGGCTACCCATGTCGGCACGTTCGCCGAGGGACTGGCCGATCCGCGAGCCCACCGAGCGGACGAGCGCGCCGGAACATTCGCAGAAACGCCGCGTCGAGACACGAACGGCCTGAAGGGCGGGGACTAATCCGCGGCGCGGGATGGCACGTTCGAGCCCCCGCGGACTAGGCGCCGAGGGCGCGATCGAGACCCCGGCGCCACCATCGGCGCGGTGGCGCAGTGGCGCGGCCGCCATGGGTCAGCGCCGCCGCTTCGCCGATCGCGAGCCCGACGCCGCTGCCCGGCTCGCCGGGGCGAGGGTGTTGGCCGGCGCCCGAACGGATCGAACGCACGCGGGGGAGGTCGTCCCGAACCTGAGCGGCTCGCGTGGCGAGCTGACAACGTCGATCGATTTCGGCACGTAGCCGACGACGCTTGACATCGTGCTCGGCCAGATGCGCTCGATCAGAGGCGACGTCAGCGGAGATGCCCTTCGGGGCAGTGTGATGACCGTTATCGCGGACGGGGTCGAGACGTTCAGGCCCGATCACATCTTGCTTGCGTTGCACAGCTCAGCCCACGCCAATTGGCAGGAGCACGGGCTGGTCGAGCACGTCAAACAGCGCTTCGGCCTGCCAGTGAGACGTTCGCGATCGATCCTGAAGGGCACGTTTTCACGACGACAGACCTGGGACCGCGCTGCGCTCGCACCCGTCGTGCCGCGCTCGGGCGCGCATACGCCCCGCGAGCACTGATCCCGAGCCCGCGTGGATGCTCGATCTGGGGCACTTGCGGTCCGCGTTTCGAGCAGGCCGTCTAGGTCGAAACAGGCACGCTCTCGCGCCGTCAGTCAAGGCGACCAAGCGCTGGACGAACCCCGTGTTTCTGGCTGACGTAAGACGGGATCGCCCAGGCAACGCTAGAGAACCATGACTACGAAAACGACGGCGTGGCCACGTCGCGCCCGAGCAAGGACTGCCCAAGCGCGAATCCACGACGAACTCTCCAGGAGGCCTCATGGCCACGGGCGCTGA
>DASYFZ010000263.1:0-5535 GCA_036000295.1 Solirubrobacteraceae bacterium | reverse complement strand
ATATCGCTGATCAAAAATCTTGGATTGAACGGGATTCGAACCGAGGGCAAGCAGCTGCCCGACGACTTCTACGAGCAGATGGATCGCGCCGGGATCCTGGTCGACGGCGGCTTTCAGTGCTGTGACGCGTGGCAGCTGCAGGACAGCGGCCTGACCTCGGATCACGACTTCGACATCCTCGGGCTCTCGGCGCTGACGATCGGCCAGAACCTGCGCAACCACCCCAGCGTCCTGAACTTCAGCTGGAGTGACAACCAGCCGACCCGGCGCCAGGAGGCCGTATCGCTGCAGGGCTTCCAGCAGGCCGACTTCCAGGACCCGCTGATCGCCTCGGCGGAGTACAAGAGTAGCCCGCAGCTGGGCCCGTCGGGCGAGAAGGAGGGCCCGTACGACTGGGTTCCGCCGAGCTACTGGTACGACACCTCGCACTACGACTCGGGCGACTCGAGCCGCACCAACGTCGGCGGCGCGTGGGCGTTTGACTCCGAGGCGGGCGCCGGCCACACGGTCCCCACGCTCGATTCGATCCAGCGCTTCCTCTCGCCGTTCGAGCAGGATCAGCTGTGGCAGAACCCCGATTACAACCAGTACCACGCCAACTACGAGCCCGCCCTGCCCGGACCCGACAACGGCGGCTACTCGTTCGGCACGCTCCACGATCTCGATTCGGCGATCTCCAACCGCTACGGCGCGTGGTCGAGCCTGAGCCAGTACGTGCAGGAGGCCCAGGTCCAGAACTACGAGACGCAGCGGGCCGAGTTCGAGGCCTACGTCGACCACTCGACCAACAAGGACGCGCCGTCGACGGGCATCGTCTACTGGCAGCTCAACAAGGGCTGGCCGACGTTGCTGTGGGACCTCTACAACAACGACTTCGACCAGGCCGGCAGCTACTTCGGCGCCAAGAAGGCCAACGAGCCGCTGCACGTCCTCTACACATACGACGACGGGACGGTGTCGGTCGACAACCTGTCAAACCGCGACCGAAACGGGCTCTCGGTCGTGTCCAACGTCTACGGCGTCGACGGCCGGCTGCTGGACCATCGGACCGCGGCGGGCGTGTCGGTCGGCGGACAGGGTGTCGCGCGCAACCTGCTGCACCCGGCGGTGCCCGCCGCCACGACGCCGCCGGCGCCGGCGAAGACGTACTTCGTCGAGCTGCTGCTCCAGCGCCACGGCAAGGTCGTCGATCGCAATGTCTACTGGCTGTCGACCCAGCAGGACGTGGTCGACTGGGACAAGACGATCGGCAACCCGCAGGCGACGATGACGCAGTTCGCAAACCTGGGTCAGCTGCAGTCGCTTCCAGCCGCCGCGGTGCGGGTCCGCGCGCACACCGAGTCAGCGGGCCAGGGCCTCGAGAAGACCGTCGTGCGGATCACCAACGCCTCCAGCCAGCCGACGGTCGCGTTCTTCCTGCGGGCCGACGTGCGGCGAGGCAGTCCGTCCGGCACGCCCGCTGCAGGCGACAACGAGGTGCTGCCGGTCTACTGGTCAGACAACGACGTCACGCTGTGGCCAGGCGAGTCCGAGACGCTGCGGGCCACCTACCGGCGCGCGGACCTGCGTGGAGCGTCGCCGGTGGTCAGCGTGTCGGCGTGGAACTCGCCACGTCAGAACGCGCCGGCGTCGTGACCAGCGCCTCGAGTTGACGCTCAAGCCCCCGGTTGCCCACCGCGAGCTCGTGCAGCGGGAGGCCGATTCGCTCGGCCGCCCCCTGTGCGGCCGCGCGTGTCGCCGGCGTGGGGCGCTGCGCGAGCCACAGCACGCGCGTGTAGTTGCCGAAGTAGTCGTCTCGCAGCTCCGGGTGGCGGTCCAATCCAAGCTCGCGCACGACGGTGTGCTCGAACGTCCGCGCCAGGAAGTCGGTCAGGAAGTACGTGCCTGGCTCCTGCTCGAGCGCGGCGCGGACCTCGTCGCGCGCGAACACGTCGTAGCAGTGGCTGCCCTCGAGGCGCGGGATGCCGGCGCGATCCAGCACCCCGTCGATCGCCCCGTAGCTGCCGCAGTCGCCGTAGGCAACCGCCAGCGCGTCGTAACGCCCGAGCAGCCCGTGGATAGATCGCTCTATCGCGGGGGCGAGCCGATCGGGATGGTTGTGCAGCAACGCGTCGATCGGATGCACGTCGACGTCCCAGCCGCGCCGCCTGGCGATCGTCCTTACGTCGGCGGCCAGCGCGCCGCACGCAATCACCGCCGTGCTCATCCGGGGAACGCCAGCTGGTCGATGAACAGGTCGTTGAAGTCGGCCCGGCCCGACAGCTCGACGTACTCGACCTCGCGCAGGATCGAATACGCCTCGGCGCGCTCGCGCAGGCTCAGCGCCGCGATCTTCGCGCCCTCCCCCGCGACGTTGCCGGCCGACACGATCCGCGGCAGTGCGAGCTTCGGCACCAGGCCGATCCGCACCGCGCTGAGCGGCGTCAGGTAGGACCCGAAACTGCCGGCGAGCAGCACCTGTGCGATGTCGCCGGGCTCGACGCCGAGCTCGCGCAGCAGGATGTTCCAGCCGGTCGCGATCGACGCCTTGGCGAACTGCAGCTCGCGGACGTCGCGCTGCGATAGGAACACGGAGCTCTGCGGATCCCCTCCGCGCCAGTGCAGGACGAACACGCGCTCCTTGCCGATCACGGTCAGCCGGTCGGCGAGGCCGGGATGTGAGCTCGCCGCTTCCTCGTCGGGGATGAACCGCCCCGAGTGGTCGAGCAGCCCACAGCGCACGAGCTCGGCGACCGCGTCGACGAGCCCGGAGCCGCAGATGCCCACCGGCTCGACGTCGCCGATCACCGCGAGCTCGAGCGCGTTGCCGTCGATCTTCAGGCTCTCGATCGCGCCGTCGGCAGCGCGCATCCCGCACTTGATCTGCGCGGCCTCGAACGCCGGGCCGGCCGGCGCCGCCGTGGCCAGCACCCGCTCGCTGGACCCCAGCGCGATCTCGCTGTTGGTCCCGACGTCGATGAACAGCCGCAGCCGCCGGTCGCGGGTGAGCCCGGTCGCGAGCATCCCGGCGACGATGTCGCCGCCCACGTAGGCGCCGAGCGACGGGAACACGAACGCGGGCGCGCGCGGGTGGATCTCGATCCCGAACTCGCGGGCGTTGATCGGCGGCAGGGTGTGAGTGGAGACCGTGAACGGTGCCATCGACAGCGGCTCGGGGTCGATGCCGAGCGCCAGATGCATCATCGTCGTGTTGCCGCAGACCGTGATCTCATAGACCTCGCGCGGGTCCACCTCGCCCTCTTCGCAGACCTCGCGCGTGAGCTCGGCCATCGTCTCGTGCGCCCGCTGACGAAGCGCGGGCAGCGCCTGTTCGTCCATCATCGTCGCCGAGATCCGCGTGATCACGTCGGCGCCGAAGGGCTGCTGATGGTTCAGGATCGAACGGACGGCGGCGGGCTGGCCGCTGTCGAGATCGAGCAGCGTCGCGACGACGGTCGTCGTTCCGAGGTCGAAGGAGATCGCGAACCGCCGCGCGGTGGTGTCGCCGGGCTCGACGTCGACCAGCTCCTCGTCGCAGACGACGGCGGTGACATCCCAGTTGGAGCTGCGCAGCACCGCGCCCAGCTCTCGCAGTACTTCGATCGACGTAGTCGGCTCTAGGTCGTCGATCGCGTCGAGCACGCGCTGCAGGTCCGAACGCTGATCCTCCATCGTCGGCTCCTCCAGCACCAGGTGGCGCTTCTGCACCGACGGGCGCAGGATCACGTGGCGCCCGACGCCGGCGAGCGCCGCCTTGGGACGCGTCTGCAGCGGCGGCACGTCGACCACCAGGTCCTCGCGCGCCCCTGCCCGGCACGCCAGTCGCCACCCCTCGCGCAGTTCCTGCGCCGTGAACGCCCGCGGGTCCAGCGGTCCGACAGGCACGTCGCCCGAGACGATCCGAACCTTGCACTTCTTGCACGTGCCGTGGCCGCCGCACGTCGAGTCGATCGCGATCCCGTTCCAGCTCGCGGCGTCGAACACAGGTGTGCCGCTGGGGACGCGCACGTCGCCGCCGTCGGGCAGGAAGCGCAGCCTGACCCGCCCGGCGCCGTCGTCGGGCGCCGGCGGCGGGGCGCTCAGCTCGTCGCGGTCCAGACCGCGTCGCTGGGGAGCGGGCCGGCTCATCAGCCGGTGGCTGCTCCCTGCTCGGCGAGCGTCGCCTGGCGGGCCCGGTGGGCTGCGATCCACCGCGCTCCCCACGGGTCGTGGCCCAGCAGCAGGTCCGCGGCTCGAACCGAGTCCACCACGACCGGGGCGGTGGACATGATCGCGCTCGTCAGCCCCGCGGCCATCGCCATCGGCAGAAACGCTCCGTTGAGCGCCGCGCGCTGCGGGAGGCCGAACGACACGTTCGACGCGCCCAGGCACATGTTCACGCCGAGCTCGTCGCGGATCAGCCTGATCGTCTCGAGCGTCGTCGTGACGGCCTCTGTGTCGGCGCCGACCGTCATCGCCAGCGGGTCGATCACGACGTCCTGCGCAGCGATCCCGTGGTCACCCGCCGCGCTGACGATCTTGCGCGCGAGCTCGAGCCGCTTCTGCGGCGTCTCGGGAATCCCGGTCTCGTCGTTGGCCAAGCCGATCACCGCGGCGCCGTGGCGCGCCACGAGCGGCAGGATCTCCTCGAGACGTTCGTCCTCGGCGGTGACCGAGTTGACGAGCGCCCGGCCCTCGTACACCGACAGGCCGGCCTCGAGTGCCTCGATCACCGACGAGTCGATGCAGATCGGCGCGTCGACGGCGTTCTGCGCGGCGGTAAGCATGCTCTTGAGCAGCTCCGGCTCGTCAACGAGCGGGATGCCGGCGTTGATGTCGAGCATGTCCGCGCCCGCCTCGACCTGTGCCAGGGCGTCGACGGACACGGTCGACAGGTCCCCGCCGCGAAGCTCCTCGGCGAACTTCTTGCGGCCCGTCGGATTGATCCGTTCGCCGATGATGCAGAACGGCTGCTCGCGCCCGATCGTGACCGAGCTAGACCGCGAGCGGAGCACTGTATCCATTGGATTCCCTTTCTACTCGGGGCGGGATGCCCAGGCGTGTGCAGAGCTTTGCGATGCCCGCGTCCTTGCGGAACGAGATGAAGTGAAGGCCCGCCACGCCCGGCTGAGCGAGCGCGTGCGATGCCAGCTCATAAGCGATCTCGAAGCACTCGGCCTCGGCGTCGGCGGCGCGCTCGACCCGCTCGACGTATTCACGCGGGACGTCGATGCCGGGCACCTTGGTGGCGACGAAGCGCATGCCCCCGACGGTGCGCAGGATGCAGATCGAGGGGATCAGCGCCAGGCGCTTGCTGAGCCCGCTGTCGTGGGCGTCGCGCATGAACGCCTCAAGCAGCTCGGTCCGGTAACAGATCTGAAGCTGTAGGAAGCGCGCGCCGGCCTGCGCCTTCTTGGCCGCGCGCCGCACCCTGTAGTGAAAGGGGGGCGCGCCCGGATTCTCCACGGCGCCGACGAGGAAGTGCGGCGCCGGGCCCGTCGTCCGGCCCGACAGGTACCGGCCGGATTCGAGCACGCGCGCCAGCGCAATCAACTGCGGTGAGTCGAGGTCGAACAC
>DASYFZ010000252.1:0-4844 GCA_036000295.1 Solirubrobacteraceae bacterium | reverse complement strand
GGTGCGGTGTCTGCGATCTCGTCGAGCAGCGCGTCGGGGTAGGGGTCAAGCCAAATCGGCTCGGCCATCCGGGTCGGCGTTGGTGGCTGCGCCATCGTCGGAACCTCCTGTGGTCGGCGCTTGCGGTCGCGGAGCAGGTTCAGACAGCGGTTGGTTGCGATCCGATACAGCCAGGCGCGAAGCGAGGCGCGTTCCTCGAAGCCAGCGAGGCCGCGCCAGGCCGCAAGCAGCGTCTCCTGCACCATGTCCTCGGCGTCCTGTAGCGACCCGAGAATGCGATAGCAGTGCAGATGCAGCTCTCGCCGGTACGGCGCGACGAGCTCCTGGAAGGCCGATTCGTCGCCCGCCCGGGCCCGAACCAGCGCCCGCGCTGAATGCTCACCGATCACGTTCACCTGTCCTGAAGGACACCGGGCACCCGCGAAACGGATCGGTCCGTTTCCAACAACGCCGGTGTCTCATCGAGCACAACCACGGAATCGGAGGACAGATTGATGCAAGCCACATTCGCAGGTAAGTCCGCCTTGGTAACCGGCGCCAACCGCGGTCTCGGGCAGGCGCTCGTCGAGGAGTTGCTGCGCAGAGGGGCGGGGCGTGTCTATGCGGGCACCCGCCAGCCGACCCCGGCGGGAGATGCGCGTGTCACGCCGGTGATCTTGGACGTCACCGACCCGGCGCAGGTCCGGGCGGCTGTCGACAGCGTCGAGTCGCTCGACATCCTGATCAACAACGCCGGCGTGTCGGTCCCGGATGACTTGAGCGATCGTTCGGCGTTGGATCGGCATCTGGCGGTGAACCTTTACGGGACCCTGGACGTCACACAGGCGTTCCTGCCACTGCTGACGCGCAGCCACGGAGCCGTGGTCAACATTGTCTCGCTCGGCGCCGTGGCCGCAGTGCCGGTGCTGCCGGCCTACTCAGTCTCGAAGGCGGCCTCCCTGTCGCTCACGCAGTCCCTTCGGGCGCTGCTCACGAACCGGGGCGTGAGCGTCTACGCGGTGATGCCCGGTCCGATCGACACCGACATGGTGCGAGCGCTCGAGATCCCGAAGACGCCGCCGCAGGATGTTGCGCGAGCCACTCTGGACCTGATGGAGCAGGGCGAGGAGGACATCTTCCCCGATCCGATGTCGGCCCCCCTGACCGAAGGCTGGCGCGTGAGCCCGGTCAAGGAAATGGAGCGTCAGAACGCGGCGCTGGTCGCCGGCCAACCGATCGCGGCATAGGGGGAGACGACGATGAACACGACGACATCCACCCACAGGATCGTCACACGGGACGAGTGGAAGACCGAGCGCGCCGCGCTGCTTCAACAGGAGAAGGATCACACCCGAATGGGCGACGAGCTCGCCCGAGCGCGCCAAACGCTTCCATGGGTGCGACTCGAGAAGGGCTACACGCTCGAGACCAAGGACGGCCTGAAGACGCTGGCGGCGCTGTTCGACGGCCGCTCACAGCTGCTGATCTACCACTTCATGTTCGGTCCCAGCTACGAGGCCGGGTGCCCTGTCAACTCGTCGATCGCCGACACGTTCGACAGCCTGATCCCGCACCTGAAAGCGCGTGACGTGACGCTGATCGCGGTGTCCGGTGCGCCGATCGAGAAGCTCGAGGCGTACCGCGAGCGGATGGGGTGGGAGTTCACATGGGCGTCGAGCTTCGAGAGCGGCTTCAACACCGACGTCGGCTTCTCCAGCAGCCCCGAGCAGACACGCGAGGCGATCGCGCCGATTCTCGACGAACTGCCGCCGGTCGCCTTCCGCAACGCCAAGGAATCCGGCACCGACATCTACGGCTACCTCACCGAGCTGTTCGGCTTCACCGCCTTCAGCCTCCAGGACGGGATCGTCTACCAGACGTACGCGACGACGGGTCGTGGCGTCGAGTTCCTGATGCCGTACTACGCGTTCCTCGACCACGCGCCGAATGGCCGCGACGAGGAAGGGGAGGAGGGGTGGCAGCTCTGGATCCGCCGGCATGACGAATACGACGGCGCCCACGGCAGGACCCACAGCTGAGAGTTGTTGCCATCAGGTGATCGCCGACCGGACCTGCCACGATCAGGGCATGGCCGGTACGAATGGCGGTGCCGATTGGATTGCGCTCGAGGGGGCGGCGAACGCGCGTGTCGTCGTCCCCGGCGTGCTCCTGCGCTCCGACAACCTGCAATCGCTGACAGGCCCGGACGTGCGCCTGCTCGTCGACGAGCAATCCGTCGAGGTAGTGCTCGACCTCCGGACCGACATCGAGGTGGAGCTCGAGGGGCCCAGCCTGATCACGCGCGAGCCGCGTGTGCGCGTCGAGCATCGCTCCCTCTATCCAAGCTCGGGCGCAAACACCGACCTGGATGCGGTGGCCGACACCCTATGGCCGGGCACGCACTCGAGCGACTGGCCGGATGAGCCGCGCGTCGTCCAGGCGTACATGAGCTACATGCGTGCCCGTCCCGACTCGATCGTCGGCTCGATTCGCACGATCGCGAATGCTCGCGGCGCGGTGCTGGTCCACTGCGCAGCCGGCAAGGACCGCACCGGCGTGGTCGTCGCGCTCGCCCTCGACGCGGCGGGAGTGGACCGCGAGGCGATCGTCAGCGATTACCTGGCATCCGCAGAGCGCATCTTCCCGATCATGGCGCGCCTGGTGGGCTCCGAGACATACAGGTCAGAGCTCGAGGGGCGCGACCCACGGGCGCACGCGCCGCTCCCGGGAACGATGGAGCGGGTACTCGAGCTCGTCGACGACGCCTTCGGCGGGTCGACGCAATGGCTGTCGTCCCATGGTCTGACCGACGCGGACCTTCGCCGGCTTCGCAGCAGGATCGGTTAGGCCTTCACGCGCCCGACCGGCCGGCCACCAGCGAGCTCGAGCAGCTGCTCGGCGGCCGTCCCGATCCCGTCGGTGAGGATGTCGATGTCGTTGGAGCTGTCGTAGTCGGCGGTCACGCCGAAGTACATGCCGCCGTTGTAGGAGAAGATCGCGATCGAGATGCGGACGTTGCCGATCACCGGGACGAACGGGTAGGACTGCAGGAGCGTGCGATCGAGCGTCTGCAACGGGTGCTGGGGGCCCGGGACGTTGGTAACGCCGGTCTGAACGCCGAGCGACGGGGACCTCGCCGCGAGCCGTCCGGCAAGGTCGAGGATCATCGGCGGGGCGAATCCCGAGAGCGACGTCAGCACGTCGCCGGCGACGGCCTGCTTGGACTGCTTGAGGTCATCCATCTGCGCGCGCACGGCATCGAGCCGCGCCACTGGATCGAGGATCCCGATGGGTAGCTCAGCGAACATCGCCGAGACGCGGTTGTTATAGACGCCGCGTTCGCCGGGGCGACGGACCGAGACGGGCACGAGCGCCCGGATCGTCCGTCCGTCGACGTGCTCTCCGCGTGCCGTCAACAGCTCCCGTAGCCCGCCTGACACCACCGTCAGCACCACGTCGTTGACGGTGCCTCCGAGCGCTCCCCTGATCGTCTTGACCTGATCGAGCGACACATAAGCGGTGCTCCATGTCCGGTGAGGACCAACCGGCCCGGTGAGGGACGACTTCTCCAGCGGCCGTAGCAGGCCGACCGAGGACCTCGCCCCGCGCAGCACATCTCGGGCCTGCCCAAGCGTCGCCCGCGGGCGGCGCGTCACCGATCGCAACGCTCGGAGCCCCTCGGAAGGGTTCGACAATTGGTGAGACAGCGACCGCAGGACGAGCTCGGCGCTGGTGGGCTCCGGGCCGGGCTCCCACGCCGACACCGTCGACGGCGCCGGCGCGTCATCGAACATGACCGTCATCAGGTCGGTCGCGGATACACCGTCGACCATGCAGTGATGCACCTTGGACAGCAGGGCCCAGCGGCCGTCGCTAAGGCCCTCGACCATCCAGATCTCCCACAGCGGCTTGCGTCGGTCCAGCCGCTGGGCGAACAGCCGGGCAGCCGTGCGACGCAGGATTTCGTCGCTTCCGGGCGCAGGCAGCGCGGTGTGGCGCAGGTGGTATGAGAGGTTGAAGTGAGGATCGTCCACCCACACCGGGCGGGCGACGCTGAGCGGCACGAAGCGGACCTTCTGGCGGTAGCGAGGAACGGCGTCGAGCTTGCCCGAGACCATCTCCTGGAGGCGCTCGAAAGGGGGAGCAGGGCCTTCGAAGACGCTGACTCCACCGATGTGCATCGGGTTGTTGGGACCCTCGATGTGCAGGAACGAGGCGTCCATCGGGCTCATCCACTCCATCGCTCTGCCTCCTCGTCGAGGAACCTGCCGAGCAGGCGGTACACCTCGCGGTGGACCGACATGCCGCTGTGGCTCGAGTCGACCTCGATCTGCTCGGCGTACGGGTCCAGGCAGGACTGCCACGCCACGATGCCGTCGCTTCGTGAGTAGATCGCCATCGCCCGCGTGGTCTGCGGCAACGGTGCCAGGAGATGCCGCCGGTAGGTCTCGCAGCAGGCGCCTTCGCCGCACTCGCTGGAGAACATGCCCGGCACGCCGAGGTCGCCGAGGCGCGCCACCGAGCGCACCGCCCGGAGTACGGCCGGGCCGACCTGCAGGGGATCGATCACCGGCGAGCCGAGCATCACCAGGCCCCCGACAACGTCAGGGTTGCGCACCGCAAGCACGCGCGCGAGCTGGCCCCCGCGGCTCTGTCCGACAAGCACGATCTGGCGCCCGGTGCGCTCGGCCAGTCGCTGCACGCGTTCATCGAGCGCCTTGGTGGTGCGCTCGCCGCAATCGACGTTGATCCACATGCCTGCGGACGCCGCTCGCGATCCGCGTCTGAGCAGCCAGCCCTTGAGCACGGTGAGCGACTGGTCGGAGGCCATGAAGCCCGGCACGAGCAGCACCGGCGGCGAGTTT
>DASYFZ010000159.1:0-18018 GCA_036000295.1 Solirubrobacteraceae bacterium | reverse complement strand
CCCGCTGTACGTGTACCGCTCGCCCGGGCTCGTGTCAGGCAAGACGAGCGGTCCGGTGCCGTCGGTGTACGTGATCCAGGGGTTCACCGGACAGGTGGACATGTGGCTCAGCCGCTCGGCGTTTGAGCCGACGATGATCGAACGCCTCGACGCGATGTTCTCGCAAGGCGACTGCCCCGACGGGATCGTCGTGTTCGTCGACTGCTGGACGTCGCGAGGCGGCTCGCAGTTCTTGAACAGCTCCAGCACCGGCCAGTACTTGGATTACCTGTGCGACGAGGTCACGGCCTTCGTCGACGAGCGCTACCCCACGCACGCTGACCGCGACCGCCGCGGCCTGGCGGGCAAGTCGTCGGGGGGCTATGGCGCGATGGTCGTCCCGATGCTGCGCCCCGACGTGTTCGGCGCGCTCGCATCGCACGCCGGCGACGCGCTGTTCGAGGCCTGCTACCAGCGCGACTTCCCGCTCGCCGCGCGAACGCTGCGCGACAACTTCGAAGGCTCCTACGACGTGTTCTTCAAGCAGCTGGCCGAGACCGACCACTTCGACTGGGATCGGTTCGGCAAGCCGTTTGAGGTGTACGGCTACGCGTGCGCCTACACGCCCGATCCCGACCGCCCGGGCGAGGCGCTGCTGCCGTTCGAGATCACCACGGGCCGGCTGATCGACGACGTTTGGGAGCGCTGGCTGGCGCTGGATCCGGTTCGAATGGCCGCCGGCAACCGAGCGGCCCTGAGCAGCATGCGCCGGATCTACCTCGACGCCGGCCGCAGCGACGAGTGGTTTCTGGACCTCGGCGCCCAGGCGTTTGCCCAAGAGCTCGAGAAGCTGGGCGTGAGTCACACGCTCGAGCTGTTCGACGGCAAGCATGGCGGGATCACGTATCGCTACCCAGGGGCGATCCGCGAACTTCTTCTCGCACTCAGCGGCTGAGATTGCGAAGCTACGCCGCATGAGCACGACCACAGATCAAGAACTTGCATTCGCGGGCCCGGTAGCGCTGGCCGAGCTGGTCCGCCTTCGCCAGGCACATCCGCGCGAGCTCGTCGAGCTGTTCCTGCGACGGATCGAGCAGATCAATCCGCGCCTGAACGCGTTTCGCACGACGCTCCCTGAGCAGGCGCTGGCCGAGGCAGACGCGATGACCGAGCCCTCGGGCCTGCTCGCCGGGGTTCCGATCGCTGTCAAGGACGACCAGCGCGTCGCCGGCCAGGTGACCACCGTCGGCTCGCGAAGCTACGGTCCAGCGAACGCCGCCGACTCCGAGGATGTGCGCCGGCTGCGCGCCGCCGGCGCGATCCCAATCGGGATCACGAACGTCCCCGAGCTGACGATCTTCCCATGGACGGCAACCGATGCAAACGGCATCACCCGGAACCCCTGGGACGTGACGCGCACGCCCGGAGGCTCGTCGGGAGGCTCCGCAGCGGCGGTAGCGGCCGGACTCGTGCCGGCGGCGACCGCATCGGACGGCGGTGGGTCGATTCGGATTCCGGCCGCGGCCTGCGGGCTGGTCGGGATGAAGCCCACGCGCGGGCGGGTGTCGCTGCTGCCGAACACCGAGGGGTGGCTCGGCCTGGCCGTCTACGGATCGGTGGCGCGCACGGTCGCCGACAGCGCACTGATGCTCGACGCGATGCACGGCCCTGCGGCGGGCGACGTCGACGCCGCGCCGCCGTTTGACGGCAGTTACCTCGACGCGGCCGCGACCCCGCCCAGCCGACTGCGAATCGCAATCTCGCGAAAGGTTCCTCCGGGCCTGATCGCGAAGGTGTCGGCCGACCAGCGCGGCGCCTGGGAGCGGACCGCCGCCCTCCTGCGCGAGCTGGGTCATGACGTGGTCGAACGCAGTCCCGACTACAAGCTCGTGCAGCTGGACTTCGTGCAGATGTGGCTTCGCGGCATCTACGACGAGTCGCTCGGGGTCCCGGATCGCACGAAGCTCGAAAAGCTCACGCGGCAGATGGCCGGTGCCGGGCAGCGTCTGGTGAGCGACAAGCGTCGCGACAAGCTGCTGGCCAAGCGGACGCCGACGACCGCACGGATCCTGAAGCTATGGGACGAGGTCGACGTGCTTCTGACTCCTGGTCTCGCGACGACCGCGATCGCCGCGGAGGGCGCCTATGGCAAGAGCGCGCCGCTGGCGATCGACAAGGCCGGGCGGTTCACGCCGTTCACCGCGCCGTTCAACCTGACGGGCCAACCGGCGATCGCGATTCCCGCGGGCTTCGGCTCAGACCGCCTGCCGCTGAGCGTCCAGCTCGTCGGCCGCCACGGTGCCGAGGACACCCTGTACTCGTTGGCCGGCCAGATCGAAGCGGCTCGTCCCTGGGCGGACAACCGGCCGCCACTCGCGGTCTAGAGCAGTCGGGTGATCCGCTCGGCGGGTGCCGGCGGGGCGAAGTAGAAGCCCTGGGCGTAGTTGCAGCCGAGCTCGTGCAGCAGCTCGGCCTGGCGGGGGCACTCGATCCCCTCGCCGACGACCTCGATGTCGAGCGCCTTAGCGATGTCGATCACGGCCTGCGCGATCGCGGTGCGCTTGCGGTCGGTTTCGATCCCGTCGACGAACGAACGGTCGATCTTCAGGCCCTGGATCGGGAACCGATGCAGGTAGCCGAGCGCCGAGTAGCCGGTGCCGAAGTCGTCGAGCACGAGCCGGACACCCCGGGCCTCGAGATTGCGCAGCGTCTCGTGCAGGCCGTCGGTCTCCTCGAGCAGCACGCTCTCGGTCAGCTCCAGCTTGAGCATGTGGGCGTCGGCGCCGGTCTCGCGCAGCACCTCCTCAACCACCCGGTCAAGCGACCCATGGCACGCCTGCATGGCCGACACGTTGACCGACACCGAGATCGGCGGTATGCGCGGGTGCGCCCGGCGCCAGTGGGCCGCCTGGCGGCAAGCCTCGAACAGCACCCAGCGCCCGATCGCCAAGATCAGGCCGTTTTCCTCGGCCAGCGTGATGAACTCGGCCGGCTCGAGCAACCCGCGCTCCGGATGGTTCCAGCGAAGCAGCGCCTCGACGCCGACGACGTTTCCCTCGGGCAGGTCGACGACCGGCTGGTAGTAGAGCGTCAGCTCGTTGCGACGAAGCGCCTCACGCAGGTCCTTCTCGGTGCGAAGCCGCCCGAGCATCTGCGCGTGCATCAGCTCGTCGAACACCTCGTACTGCCCGCGGCCTCGGTCCTTGGCGCGGTACATCGCCGAGTCGGCCCCGCGGATCAGATCCTCGGCGTCCTCGGGGGAGCCGCCCGACAGCGCGATTCCGACGCTCGCGCTGACGAAGTTCTCCCCGAGCTCGAGCGAGAACGGCTCGTTGAACGTCGATGAGATCCGCTCGGCGATCACGACCGCGTCCTGTACGCCGCTGATCTGCTCGGCGAGCACGACGAACTCGTCGCCGCCGAAGCGGGCAACCGTATCGCCCGGACGCAGCGCGGCCGTGATCCGCGTCGCGACCATCGTCAGGAGTTCGTCGCCCGCGCGGTGACCGAGACTGTCGTTGATCACCTTGAAGTTGTCGATGTCGAGGAACAGCACCGCCACCGTGTTGCGACGCCGGCGCGAGTTTGCGAGCGAGATCTGCAGGCGGTCCAGGAACAGAGCGCGGTTGGGAAGGCCGGTGAGCGGGTCGTGCAGCGCCTGATAGGCGAGCGCCTGCTCGGCGCGCTTCCGTTCGAGGAACTGGCCGAGCTGGGCGCTGGCGATCGTCAGCGTGCGCAGCGAGCCGTCGTCGATCGGGCCCTGGATCCGGTTGAAGAACTCGAGCACGCCGAGGACGCCATGGCTGCCGACGATCGGGATCGCCACCGCGCGGTGTAGTGAGGCGCGCCTCAGGGCCGCGGCGCCGGCACAGACCTCAACGGCAGGGCCGTTCTCCTCGCAGACCGGCTCGCCGGTCTCCCAAGCCAGGCCCGCCCAGCCGTCGCCTCGGCCGAACTTCGCCGATCGCAGGCTGTGCTCGAGCTCGGCGGTCAGGCCGGGGTCGGCGGTCGGGACCGACCAGAACGTGTCAAAGCGCAGCGCCTCGGAGGTCCCGTCCACTCTCCAGATCGTCGCCGCGTCCCAGCCCATCGTCGAGCCGAGCGCGTCGAGCAGCTTCGGACCGGCCTCGTCGATCGTCGTGGAGTCGACGAGGCGCTGGGCGACGACCAGCTGAGCGCGCTGGGCGTTCTCAGCGCTGCGGCGGGCGGTCACGTCGGTGGCAAGCACCACCCGGGCGCGGCGACCGGCGAAGGTCAACTCGTGGGAGACCATCTCGACGTCGATGATCGTCCCGTCCTTCTTGCGATGACGCCAGCCGCCGGATCGCTCGAAGCCGTGCGAGCCGGACCTGAGGTTCTCCTCCAGCGAGGGGAGCTCGTCGCCGGGTCGCAGGTCCCTGATCGTCATCGACAGGAACTTCGCGCGGGAGTAGCCGTAGTGCGCGATTGCGGCGTCGTTGACGGCGATCAGCCTGAGGCTGTCGAGGTCATAGACCCACATCGGCTGTGGGTTTCGTTCGAAAGCCAGCCGGTACTGCTCGAGCGGAACCGCGTCATCGACTTCGGAACTTGGCGCCTGCAAGCTCGCCGCTTGATTCAGGTCCACCTTTGCCCGATCGACATCTCCGGCCGGTCGCTTGACCGGAGTTACTACGGATTGTTTGGTGGTTACGCGACGGGCCCGGCCTGGACGATCCTCGGGCGGCCGTCGACGTCGCGCCAGTGCGATTGGATCGTGACCTCGCTCGCGTCGCCGGCATAGTGGATCTGGGCGACGGTCTCCTCGTCGCCGAACTCGACGCTCAGGACCTTGGCCGACGTCACGGGCTGGGGAAGCGTTTGGGCGATCGTGGCGGCGTGCGCCTGGAGCTCCTCGGACAGGTCCCCGATCACCGTGTCCCAGTCGCCCGCCTCCACGGCCGCGGCGTGGCGCTGAATCGTGTCCTTCGTGTTGGCCTCATCCATTTGCACGATCTCCTTAAGTCTTAGGTGTTTCTGCCGACGACGCGGCTAACGTAGCCAATCGAGGTAAATCATGTCTTGGTCAATGTTTCGTGTCGTTGGTGCCACCCGCCGCTCTCGCAGCGTAGGCAACTCCGCGCCCGCCGGCTCGGGCTCGCGTGTGCGGACTGACGGCCATCCGGCGATGTCGGGCATCAAGGTCTCGCCGGTGCACGGTCATCACTGCATCTGCGGCCGCTGCTCGATGCTCTCCCGGCGACAGGGCTGAACCTCAGCCAATCAGGCGATCCCGAGGGTCTGCTTCAGGCCCGCGTCGAGATCGCGTGGGGCAAACCCGAGCTCGCTGCGCGCCTTCTGGTCGGTCATCCAGAACGTGACCCCATCAGAGGTGCGGATCAGCTCGCCCAGGTTGCCGGGGAATCCCATCGCCTTGCCAACGAGCGGGCCGATCGGGATCGCGAGCTTCATCGCCGCCGGCGGCAACGTGAGCCGAGGCGGCTTGCGGCCGACCAGCGCCGCGGTCTTGTCGATCAAGTCACCCAGCGTGCCCTGCTGACCCGCCAGGTTGTAGGACTCGCCGATCCGGCCCTGGTCGTGGACGGCGAGGATTCCGTCGGCGAGGTCCTCCACATAGACGAAGTTGAAGCCCGAATCGGGGAACATCCGCATTTTCAGCTTGCCGGTCCGCGTCTGGTCGATCAGGTTGCCCAGCTCGGAGGGATCGTCAGGCCCGTACACGCCGCCGGGCATCGGGATCACGACCGGCGCTCCCTTGGCAATCCGGTCGACGGCAATCCTGTGCGCCATCCACTTGGTCTCGTCGTAGTAGGAGAGGAATTCCGGCGGCTGCGGCCGCTCGTAGCTCTCATCGACCACCTTGCGCTGCGTGTTGCCGTAGACGTTGCCGGTCGAGACGTAGACGATTCGCCCCACCCCGGCCTCGACCGCGGCGTCGATCACGCGCTCGGTCCCGAGCACGTTGGCGTCGTACATCGCGGGATGGGCCGACTTCGGGATCCCGACCTTGTACATCGCGCCGATGTGGAAGGAGGCGTCGCAGCCGGCGGTGCCGCGCTTGATCGCGTCGCCGTCGGACAGGTCTCCCGCCACCAGTTCGCAACCGAGTGCCCGCAGCGCGCCCGCTTTGTCGGGAGATCGCACCAGGGCGACGACGTCGTCGCCGCGCTCGCGCAGCTTGCGGGCGACGTGGCCGCCGATGAAGCCGGTGGCACCGGTGATGAAGGCCTTCATCACGGAGGACTGTATTGCAGCTCAGGCCACCCGGGGAGCCAGTTCGCCGCCGAGCAGCGCAACCGCATCCAGGTCGTCGTGCACCAGCTGCTGGCACATCACCCGGCTGACCCCGGCGTCGCGCAGAGCCAGCAGCCGCTCGGTCGCCTCGTCGAGCGTGGCGATGATCCACGCCGGCGGCGGCTGCGACATCAGCTCCCCGGCGTCCTGGCCGGTGACAGCGGCAAGTCGGCCAACGCGTTCGCGCAACTCGGCGTCGTCGTGCCCGACGATCACGCCGGTCATGATCGAGAACGGCAACGGCTCGCGGCCGGCCTTTTCGCACGCAGCCAGGACCGCGGCGCGCCGCGTGCGAACGTCGTCCACCGTCGCGAACGGCGTGTTGTACTCGTCGGCGAACCGCGCGGCGAGCGCGGCGCTTCGGGCGCCGCCGCTGCCGCCGATGATCAGCGGCGGGTGAGGCCGCTGGACGGGCTTGGGCTGGGCGTCGAGGTCTCGCAGCGTGTAGTGGGCGCCGTCGAACGTGAAAGGCTCGTCGGCCCAGTTGCCGAGCACGATCTCGAGCTGCTCCTCCAGCACGTCCATGCGCTCCTTCGTCGACGCGAACGGGAAGCCGTAGGCCTCGTGCTCACGCTCGTGCCAGCCGGCGCCGAGGCCGAGGTCGATCCGCCCATCGGAGATGTGGTCGGCGGTCGTGACGATCTTCGCGAGCATCGACGGGTGGCGGAAGGTGGCGGGGGAGACCATCGTGCCGAGCCGCAGCGTCGAAGTCTCGGCGGCGAGCCCGCACAGCGTTCCCCAGGCGTCGAGCGAACCTCGTTCGGGGTGCTGGCCGTCGAGGTTCATGTAGTGGTCTGAGCGAAACAGCGACGGGATCCCGTGCTGCTCGCAGGCGTGCGCGAGCGCGACCCATTGCGGCCAGGTGACGCCCTCCTGGCCTTCGATCATCAAGCAGAGTTCCATGAAACGGCAGTCTGCCACCGCCGGCGGCCGACTAACCAGCGGTCACGGTGCGGTTACAACCGGGGAGCGTCACGGTCAGCGGGCCGTCGCTCGTGATATTCAGCGCGACCTTGCAGTCCACGTGGGCGCGGGTGACGTCGATCGATGCCGTCGCGATGTTGGTCGCGTTGATCGTGATCGAGTCGCTCGACGGAGCCGCCGGGGTCGGACCCCAAGTCTGCTTGGTGCTCGCGAACGTGAGCGTGCCGAGGTTCCCGCCGGTCAGCGTGCCGACGCCCGGGGCCGCGAGCCCCGATGCCGTCGGATCGCCGACGCCGAACCCGTGCGAGACGGCGTCGAACTGCCCGTCCGGGTCGCCGTTGCCGCCGGTGTGCGACGTGCTTCGCAGCGTCAGCCCCGACGCCCAGTAGGCGTGGTCTCCGACGATGCCGAGGCTCGGCCGGTCGCGGGCGCCGTCGACCACGTAGGTGACGTGCGCGGGGTTGAAGTCGACGTGCTCGGTGCCGAGTAATGCCGCGGCGGGGGCGAACTGGTCGTTGACGGCGAGCTCGAGATGGTCCGGGAACAGCGGCGAGCACTGCGACGCGTTCGGTGCCGCTGGACAGGGTTGGTAGACGTCGAGCTCATAGCGGTAACCGAGGCTCTGGAGCTTGTCGGCTGTCTGCCCGTACAGCGCCGGATTGACGAGCTCGTCGGCGGAGTTGTTCCACATCAGCACGGGCACGTTGCGCAGCGAGGCGAGCACGTCGTTGTTGGACTCGTCGCCGACCGTGGGCTGCGCACGCGCGAACAGGTCGGGGAACTGAGCGCCGAGCTTGAACGTCCCGATCCCGCCCATCGAATAGCCGGTGATCTCGGTGTAGGACGGATCGAGGTGGTAGTTGCGCGCGACGTCGGCCCAGACCTCGAACACGTCGGCGGCGCCGAGCCCCTCGTAGAACTGATCCGGGCCGCGCGCCTCGGGGGTGATCACGATCGACGGGGCCGCGCGGTTGGCGAACTGCGACTGGTTGCGGCTGCCGCTGTACTGGTTGTAGTTGGCAGACAGCGAGTGCAGCAGCAGCGTCATCCCATAGCCGGCGGCCGGTGCCGCGGTCTTGGGGACGTAGATCGCGTAGGGCTGGAGCTGACCCCTGTACTCGGGCACGCACGACGACGGGTCGCTCGCGCCGCCAAACCCGCACTCGCTGGAGAAGTTCGCGCCCTGGGCAGGCTCAAAGTGGCTGGCGAAGATCCGGTCCATCGGGCCCGTCGTCGGCACCCCGGAGTTGTCGGTGGAGCCGCCGGCGAGCTTGGCGAAGCTGACGTTGGCGAAGAACTGCGAGACGTTGCCGGCGGCGAGTGCGGTGCCCTGGTCGCGGTCGCGCCACCAGGCGGCGTTCGCGACGGCGTTGAGGCTGTCGGTGACAGACGGCAGCGGCTCGGCCGTCCTGAAGGCGACATTGAAGAACGCCGGCGGGTTGGTCGCCGTGCCGGCGCCGCCGGGATGCGTGGCATCGGCGATCGCCTGGGGCAGCAGATACCGGGTGTTGGACGCGTCCCACAGGCCGACGCCCATCGCCAGGCGCACGGTGCTCTGACCCGGGTTCCAGTCCTGGTGGGGGACGTCGACTTCGATCTGCCGGCGCTTGAGGTCGACCGCGACGGTCGGCGCGGGACCGCTCACCGCAGCGTTGCTACCCGCATGGACGAGATCGGCTACGAGCTTGGAGCCGGAAGGGTGGACGGTCAGGAACAAGTTCGCGGGGGCGCTGACGTTCGCGCCGTCGGGGAACGGGAAGACGGTGCCGGGCTTGCCGCCGATCGCGATCGAGAAGGCGATCAGCGAGGGGTTCTCGAGCGTGTTCAGGGTGACGCGGAACGCGGTCGCGTTGGCGAGCGGCTTGGTGCGGAACTCGACCAGGTCGGCGGCGTCGTTGGCGTAGCCGGGGCCGGTGGGATACGTGTAGGTGCCGTTGGGCTTTGAGAACAGGTCACCCTCGCTCGATGCCCGCGGATCGGTCGGGTCGGGCAGCTCGCGCGCGCCGTGGTCGTCGTACAGGTAGTCCTGGTAGAGGAACTCGCCGGACCGGTACGCGGTCGCGCCGGAGACCAGAATCGGCGGCGCCTTCCAGGGCCCGGCGTTGGTGAGCTGGGGCGCTGTGGCGGGCGCCCGGTACAGGATGGCCGGGCCGGGCTTCGGCCCAGGTCCGGAATACAACGAGGAGTTTGCTGCGCGGGCAGACGCCACCGGAACCCCGCCGGCGAGCGCCACCGCGACGGCGACGATCGCTTTCCGCATGCCGGCCATCCTACGAACGTGTAGGAAGGGATGCGCCGGTTCGCCGGACCCCGCCAGAATGCGCCCCATGAGTGCGACGCTCGATCAACCCGCCGTCGCCGCGGTGCTGGCCCGCCTCCGCGCGCAGGCAGACGCAGAAGACACGCCGGCGAAGGTCCGCATCGCGGCGCGAGAGCGCGAGCTCGGGCGCAAGCTCTACGGCCGCGAGCGAGCCGACGCCTACGGCGGCGCGCCGCTGGCGATCGCGGCGGACGTCGGAAGGCTGCTGTACGTGCTGGCGGTGGCGCGGCGGCCGCGGACGATCGTCGAGTTCGGCGCGTCGCTGGGCTATTCGACGATCCACCTGGCGGCGGCGCTGCGAGATGCCGGCGGCGGGCGCCTGATCACCACCGAGCTGTCCGCCGACAAGGCCGCGACGGCGACCGCAAACGTCGCTCAGGCGGCACTGGACGACCTCGTCGACCTGCGCGTCGGGGACGCGCTTGAGACACTCGCGGGCTTACACGACGGAGTCGACTTCCTGTTCCTGGACGGCTCCAACGACCTATATCGCAGCGTGCTCGAGCTGGTGGCGCCGCGCCTGACGCCCGGAGCGCTGGTCGTGGCGGACCTCAGCGCCGGCGACCCGGCGCTCGAGCGTTACACGGCGCACGTCGTTGACCCCGCCTCGGGCTACGTCTCGGTGCAGGTGCCGCTCGACGACGGCTTGGTGATTTCGACGCTCGGTGCCTAGGCGATCGCCGCGAGCGCCTGGTCGATCGGATCCTCGCCGCCGTTGACATAGAGGATCTTGCCGATCGATGGATACTCGCCGAGCACGGCCGCGAGCACCGCCGCGACATCCTCTCGTGGGACCTTTCCGCGGAATGGGTCGGTGGAGATGCTGACGCGGCCGGTGCCGGGTTCGTCGGTCAGCGCGCCCGGCCTGACGATCGTCCACTCCCGGTCCGAGCCGCGAACGGCTGCGTCCGCCTCGGCCTTGGCGCGCAGGTACACGCTGAACACGTCGTCGCCGTCGGGCGGGTTCTCGGCGCCGATCGAACTGACGATCACGTAGCGCGGCGCGCCGGTCGCCACCGCGGCCGCGAGCAGCTTGATCGCCCCGTCGCGGTCCACGGTCAGCTTGCGCTGGGCGCCGCTGCCCGGGCCCGCCCCGGCGGCGAACACCGCCGCGTCCGCTCCGCGGATCGCGTCCGCGACCTCGTCGACCGTGGCGCTCTCGAGATCGCACACCTTCGGCTCGCCTCCAGCCCCGCGCACGTCGTCGGCGTGGGCCGGGTTGCGAATCAGGCTGATCACCTCGTCGCCGCGAGCGTGAAGCAGCCGGGTGAGCTGCAGTGCGATCTGGCCATGCCCGCCTGCAATCGCGATGCGCATGCACCAAGCGTACCCGTGAGGCGTCCCGTGCGCCCGGGACAATGTCGGAGTCGCCATCAACCAAGGAGACGACGATGCCTGTCGGAAAGGCCAAAGCATCAACGCGGGACGAAGGCGATCCCAACTTTCAGTTCATCGCCCCGTGCACCCCTAACCTCGATGAGGCCTGGATCAAGGATCACCTGGATCGCGACCATTTCTTCTGGCTGGATCTGACATCGCCCAGCCACGAGGAGCTGGGCAAGCTGCAGGAGCTGTTCGGCTTTCACCCGCTGGCGATCGAGGACAGCGAGGAGTTTCACCAGCGGCCCAAGCTCGACAACTACGGCGACTACGTGTTCCTGGTGTTCTATGGCGCCCGCGGGGATCACCCGCAGGACCCGCTGCGCGAGGTGCATCTGTTCATCTCGGGTAAGTACGTGATCACGATCCACCGGGATCCTTTGCCGCCGCTGGACGAGCAGCGCGAACAGCTCGACGGCCAGGTGCTGCACAGCGAGCAGTTCTTGATCTACCGCGTGCTCGACGCGCTGACCGACAGCTTCTTCCCATTGCTGTCGGACATCGACGACGAGATCGACACGCTCGAGGACGCGGTGCTCGCGAACCCCACCGACGAGCAGCTTCAGAGCCTGTTCGGGCTCAAGCGCCAGCTCGTGGCGATGCGCAAGGTGGTCACGCCGCAGCGCGACATCTTCGCGCGCTCGATCGACCAGATCGCCGACCTGCCCGGGCTCCAGCTCGACGAACGCGACTACTTCCGCGACGTCTACGACCACCTGATTCGGATCAGCGATCTGATCGATTCGTATCGCGACCTGCTGTCGGGCGCCACCGACCTGTACCTGTCGACGGTCTCAAACCGCCAGAACGACGTGATGAAGCAGCTCACGGTGATCGCCACGATCTTTCTGCCGCTGAGCTTCATCACCGGGTTCTTTGGACAGAACTTCGCCTACATGGTCACGGACCTGATCAGGCCGCAGTGGACGTTCTGGGTGATCGGTGTCGGCAGCATGGCGGCCACGGCCGTCTGCCTGCTGATCTACTTCCGGCGAAAGGGGTGGGTCTGAGCCATGACCGACCCGGTCAACCCCAACCTGACCACTCCGAGCGAGCTGATGGCGCTGCTCGAGATCCGGTTCGACGAGCGCACTCCCACCCGTGTGACCGGGTCGGTCGCCGCCGACGAGCGCCACCACCAGCCGTGGGGACAGGTCCATGGCGGGCTGTACACGACCGTTGTCGAGACGTTCGCGACGACGGGAGCGTTTCAGGCGATCAAGGATCGCGGCGAGCGCGCGGTCGGAGTCGCCAACGCGACCGACTTCCTGCGCCCGCACAGCAGTGGCCGGCTCGACGTAGTCGCGGTACCTGTCCATCAGGGCCGGACGCAGCAGTTGTGGCAGGTCGAGATCCGCCGCCCGGACGACGGCAAGCTCGTGGCGCGCGGTCAGGTTCGCCTGCAGAACATCCCGGCCTGATCGGCACTTGACAGGTTCGTCAATGTGCAGGGCAAGCGAATCGCGAGCCAGGAGCCCAAATGCAGCTTGACGGCATTCACCACATCACGTGCATCACGGCGGACGCGCCCGGAAACGTCGACTTCTACGCGCGTCTGCTGGGCTTGCGGATGGTCAAGAAGACCGTCAACTTCGACGCGCCCGACGTCTACCACCTGTACTACGGCGACGAGCGGGGAGCGCCGGGATCGATCCTGACGTTCTTCGAGTTTCCCGACGCGGCGCGTGGACGGGCCGGCGCGGGAATGATCCATCGGCTGCGCTGGCGGGTTGCGTCGCAGGAGTCGGTTGAGTTCTGGTCTGAGCGGCTGGCGGTCGACGGGGTTCGGCTCGACTCGAGCGGTGGCGACCGCGCGCTGCGGTTCACCGATCCCGAGGGCCTTGGCCTGGAGCTTGCGGTCGTCGAGACCGATGACCCCCCGCTGGCGGCGCGAGCCGACGACATCCCCGCCGAGCACGCGCTGCAGGGGTTCGATGGAGTCCGGGTCTACGGCGCTGCGCGCGAGCGCGAGAACCGGCTGTTGACGGAGGCCCTGGGCTTCACGCTCACCGCGCCGGGGGAGTACACGATCGAGGGTGGCCACCGCACGGCCACGTACGGCTACGACGACCCACCAGCCGAACCGGGGCTCCAAGGTGCGGGCAGCGTGCACCACATTGCCTGGTGCGATCGCGACGATGAGCACGCCGGGTGGCGCGACGAGCTGCGTCGGATCGGCGCGGGGCCGACGCCGATCATCGATCGCCAGTACTTCCTGAGCATCTACTTCCGCGAGCCGCGCGGCGTACTGTTCGAGCTCGCGACCCCGAGTCCGGGGTTCGCCGTCGACGAGGACCCGGAGCACCTGGGCGAACAGCTGCGCCTGCCGCCGCAGTACGAGCAGATGCGGGAGCAGCTCGAGGCCGCGCTGACGCCGCTGGTCAACCCGCGCGTCCAAACCACCCAGAGCTGAGAGCGAGGAGCCCCAATGGTCAATTGCACGCATCTCGATCAAGTCACCGTCCGTCGGCCCGACCACACCGACGGCTGCGAGGACTGCCTGGCGATCGGCGCCCAGTGGGTGCACCTGCGCGTATGTCGCAGCTGCGGCAAGGTCGGCTGCTGCGACTCGTCGCCCAACCGCCACGCGTCCAAGCACGCGCGCGAGAGCACGCATCCGATCATCACGTCGATGGAGCGCGGCGAGGACTGGTCGTACTGCTTCATCGACGACGAGGCATTCATCATCGAGGAGCGCGGGTGACCGAGCCGCTCGGGATCGGTCTCGAGGAGCCACCCGACCGCAACGGCGCATTTCCTCGGCTCGACGACGATCAACGCGCCCGGCTGCTGGCGGTCGGCGAGCTGCGCAAGGTCGTGCCCGGGGAGGTCCTGTTCAAGGACGGCGATGACAGCTACGACTTCTTCGTGGTCGAGTCTGGTGCGGTCGCGATCGTCCGAGGCCTGGGCGACGAGAACCACGTGATCGCCGTCCATGGACGGCACCGCTTCCTCGGGGAGCTGAACCTGCTCACCGGCGGCCGCGTCTACCTGTCGGCGGTGGTGCGCGATGCCGGCGAGGTGATCCAGGTGCCGATCGCCAAGCTGCGCCGGCTCGTGGCCGATGACGAGGAGCTCAGCAACCTGATCCTCCGCGCCTTCATGGCCCGGCGCTCGATCCTGATCGAGGTCGGGGGTGGCGTCCGCGTGATCGGCTCGCGTTATTCGCTCGACGCTCGCCGTCTGCGGGAGTTCCTGGCGCGAAACCGCGTCCCCTATCACTGGGTGGACCTCGAGGAGGACGAGGAGGCCGAGAGGAGCCTGCGGGCGCTCGGAGTCGAGCCCGCGGACACCCCGGTCGTGGCCGGTGGGCAGGGCGTCCTGCGCGACCCGTCCAACGCCGAGGTCGCGAAGATGCTCGGTCTGGGCGCCCGCGGCGCTCCGCCGCCGCTGTGCGATCTCGTCGTGGTCGGCGGCGGGCCGGCGGGTCTGTCAGCGGCGCTGTATGGGGCGTCGGAGGGACTCGATACGCAGGCGATCGACGCCGTGGCGTTCGGCGGTCAGGCGAGCACGTCGGCGCGGATCGAGAACTACCTCGGGTTCCCGACGGGGATCTCGGGCAGCGAGCTGACCGCTCGCGCCTCGCTGCAGGCCGGGCGCTTCGGCGCGAGGCTGATGGTCCCGGCCGAGGCGACGGCGCTGTCGCGCGACAACGGCCACTTCTCGATCGAGCTGAACACCGGTGAGGTCGTCAACGGCCGGACGCTGATCGTCGCGACCGGCGCGCGCTACCGGCGGCTGCCCGTGCCGCGGCTGGACGAGTTCGAAGGTATCGGCGTCTATTACGCGGCCACCCAGTCCGAAGCGCAGAGGTGTGTCGACGATCCCGTCCTGGTGGTGGGCGGCGGCAACTCGGCGGGTCAGGCCGCGATGTTCATGTCCCAGCACGCCGCGAGCTGCCGCCTGATGATCCGGGGCGGCGACCTCGGCAAGTCGATGTCGCGCTATCTGGTCGACGAGATCGGCAACAACGATCGCGTCGAGGTCGTGACCCATCACGAGGTTGTGGAGCTCAAGGGCGACCAGGAGCTCGAGGCGGTCGTCGTCAGAGACACACGGTCCGGTGAGCACAGCGAGCTCCCGGCCAAGGCGCTGTTCGTGTTCATCGGCGCGTCCCCGCACACCGAGTGGCTGCAGGGCCACGTGGCGCTGGACGAGGACGGGTTCGTGCTGACCGGGACCGACGTCGGAGACGAGCAGCTCTCGGGATTCAACGGCGACCGACCGTACTTCCTGGAGACCAGCCAGGCGGGGATCTTCGCGGTCGGCGACGTCCATTCGGGCTCGATCAAGCGCGTGGCGTCCGCGGTCGGGGAGGGGTCGATGGCAGTGCGACTGGTGCACCAGCGCCTGGCGGCGCGGTGATCCACCGCTGCTAGACCCGGAACGCCAGGGAACCGAACCGCGGCGGGCGGTGTAACCCGTTGTGTCCCGATCGCGATGTAGCGTTTGGCCCTGACTTGGTCTCTTCGCGTCAACCGACCGAGTCTGGGCTGATCGAGGCAGCGCAGAGCGGGGACAAAGATGCGTTCGCGGCGCTCGTGGCCCCACACGCGCCGGTCGCCTTTCGAGCCGCGTACCTGATCACCGGCGCGGCGGCGGATGCACAGGACGCCGCACAGGAGGGGCTGGTCAAGGCATGGCTGGCGCTGCATCGCTTTCGGCCCGGCGCACCGTTTCGCCCGTGGCTGCTGCAGATCGTCGTCAACGAGGCGCGCAACCGCCGGCGCAGCGCCGGGCGCCAGGAACGGCTTGCCCTGAGGCTGGCACAGGCACCCGAGGAGACGGTGCCGGGTGCCGAGGGAGTCGCGCTCGCAGGCGAACGCCGCGCGCGGCTCCTGGCGGCGGTCGAGACGCTGCGAGAGGACGACCAGCTCGTGATCGCCGCGCGCTATTTCGTCGGGTTGTCGGAAGCAGAAACCGCGGCCGCGCTGTCGTTGCGGCCGGGGACCGTCAAGTCGCGACTGTCGCGCGCACTCGCGCGGCTTCGCGAAGTACTGGGAGAGACCGCGTGAACGAGCTCGAGCAGCAGCTGATCGATCTCGGGTCGGCTCTGGAGGTTCCGGACGCGCCCGATCTGGTGGCGGCGGTGCGTGACCGGCTCCCGAGCCGTCCCGCCCGCCGCGCTCGCCGGCCCGCGCTGCGAATGCGACGCCGCTCAGTCGTGCTCGGGATCGCGCTCGCCGTCCTGCTGGCCGGCACGGCCGCCGCGATCCCGTCCGTCAGACACGCGGTCGAGCGGGTGTTCGGCATCAACGGTGCCGTGGTCGAGCGCGTTCCCGCTTTGCCGGCGACGTCCGGGGGAACGCTCCATCTCGGGCGACGGATCCCGGTATCCGACGCGCGTCACGCTGCCTCGTTCACGGCGCTTGAGCCCCCGAGCGGCGTCAGCGCGGCATACGTCGCCCACGACGTGCCGGGTGGCCGCATCAGTCTGACGTCGGGCCGCCTGCTCGTCACCGAGTTCCGCGGCACGTCGCGGCCATTCATCCTCAAGATGATCGCCGTCGGCACGCGCGTGGTCCGCACCCACGTCGGCGGCGAGCCCGCCGCGTACCTCGAGGGGGCGCCACACGAGGTGTTCTTCCTTGATACGCACGGCAACCCGCGCACCGACAACGTGCGGCTAGCCGGCAACGTGCTGCTGTGGCAGCGCGGCCCGCTGACGTTGCGGATCGAGGGCGCGCGATCGCTCAGCGACGCGCTGGCGCTCGCGAGGTCGCTCAGCTGATCCTGGCCCTGGCCCGGCGCCGCGCCCCGAGTCCAGCGACCGCGAAGGCGGCGGCAGCGACGAGCAGCAGCGCGACCACCGCCCAGGGGGTGCTGTCACCGCCACCGCCGCCCGAGCTCTGGCCGCCGCGGGGCGCCGGGCGCGGGGTCGGTGGCGCCGACGGCGCGCGCTCGGTTACGCGTGTCACCGCGTACGTCGCAGTGTCGACCCTTGCCAGCGCCCGACCCTGGGCTTCGATGCTCAGAACGCTCCCGCCCGGCCCAAGGTTCAGTGTCGCGTTGCCGAGGTCGGCCTGATTGACGGACGGCAGGTCGATGCACACCGCGCGCAGCGCCACCGTGTCGAGGGCGTGGATGAAGGGGACATCGTTCGAGCGGATGTAGAGCGTGTAGTCCCAGCGGCCGTCCCTGCTGGTCGCGCGGGTCACGGCGAAGCCGGTCATCGCCTCGCCGCGATCGTGTGGATCGACGATCGGAGCACGGAGCAGCCGGTGGTGCGCGAGGTCGTATGCCCGGACCTCGTACTTGCTGATGTCGGACGACGGATAGTGGATCAGGTACAGGAAGTGCCCGGTCGGCGAGATCGCGTCGACGGTGAACCAGCCGCGCAGCACGATTTGTTCTCGCACGGTCAGAACCGGCGCAGCGACCACGATCAGCCGCGTCGTTCGCGGCGTGCTGTTGCCCGGGAGGTCGGCGAGGACCAGCGTGCCGCCGTCGGCCGACAGGCCGGTGGTCTGGCCGTTGTAGCCGACGCCGGGGATCCCATACTGGCCGGGCACGCGAATCGACGACCGGACCGGTCCTGTCCGTTTCAACTGCTGGACGACGGTGCTGCGCCCGGCCGAGAGCGCGACGTACTGGTAGGGGCTGCCGGACACCGAGATGCCGTTGCCCGCGCCCTGCACGGGCGGGACCGGGCCGCCGGCGCCGAGCGCCACACCCGGCCATGCGAGTCCCACGCCGATTGCCAAGATTGCGACTCTCAACCTCATCGCCCGTCCTCCACGTGTAGGGAGTTGTCCAGTCGCTCCCTATACGTCTCAGAAGGCGAGTTCGTTCCCTACGTCGACTACCCCGCGACCGCGGGCAGCCCCACGCCGATCACCTTCAGCCGCCTCGACAGCGCCGTGAACGCAAACTCGTTCATCGACTGGCTGCTGTAGCCGAGGTACTCGTACTCGTCGCCGAGCTGGTATCCGCGCGGGACCAGCACGCCGGCCGCGGACGGCAGCGTCTCGGTCAGCGTGTCCTGCATGCGCCTGGCGAGCTCGGGATCGCGCGCCTTCTGCTGCAAGAACCAGGTCCCGTAGGCGACGTGCCGATGCTCGTCCCGGGAGATCAGATTGAACGCCTTCAGGTGTCCGGGGAAGATCCCGCGCTTTTCCATGTTGTCGGTCTGGAAGTACTGA
>DASYFZ010000096.1:0-10009 GCA_036000295.1 Solirubrobacteraceae bacterium | reverse complement strand
CTCCCGGAAGCGGCAGCCGTGGCCGACTGCCACCGCTGGTGAGAGCGACGATTACGACGATCGCGAGCACAACGCCGGCGCCCGCGAGCGCCAGGCGCCTGCGGCGAACCTGCGCAGCTCTGCGGCTGACCCGCGGCGGTGCATAAGCCATCGGGCAAACCTTACGCATCCCGCCGGTGGCCGGAGGAGGGCTGGAGGAGCGCTGGAGGAGGGCTGGAGGAGCGCTGGAGGAGGGCCACATGCCGCACCTGAAGGCTGTTGTCGGCTATCCTCGGGCGCTCGCGGGCCCCCGTTCCCCCAGGGGCTCGTTTGATTTGCGCCCCCGCTCACTCGGCCCCGGAGCGCCGAAGGTCCCTGTCGTTCGAATGGAGGCACTGGAGCCCCCGTATGCAAATCCTGGTTCTTGGCGGTGACGGTTACCTGGGGTGGCCGACCGCGCTGCATCTGTCCGCCGCCGGACACGACGTCGCCGTAAACGACAACTTCGCCCGCCGCGGCTACGACGAGGAGATGGGCGTCGACAGCCTTGTGCCGATCGCCACGCTCGACGAGCGGATCGACGCCTGGAAGGACGTCAGCGGCAAGACGATCAAGGCCTATGTCGGCGACCTGTGCGACCCCGAGTTCACGCACGCGATGGTCGGCGACTTCCGCCCGCAGGCGATCGTTCACTACGCCGAGCAGCGCGCCGCGCCGTACTCGATGATCGACCAGGCCCACGCCGTCTACACGCAGACCAACAACGTCGTCGGCACGCTCAACGTGATGTACGCGATCGCCGACACCGACATCGACACCCACCTCGTCAAGCTCGGGACGATGGGCGAGTACGGCACGCCCAACATCGACATCGAGGAGGGGTGGATCGAGATCGAGCACAAGGGCCGCAGGGACCGGATGATCTATCCCAAGCGCCCGGGCTCCTTCTACCACTGCTCGAAGGTCCACGACAGCACCAACATCGAGTTCGCCTGCCGCACGTGGGGCATGCGCGCCACCGACCTCAACCAGGGCGTCGTGTACGGCTCGGACACCGAGCAGACGGCGCTCGATCCCAGGCTCGCGACGCGCTTTGACTACGACGGCGTGTTCGGGACCGTGCTGAACCGGATGACGATCCAGGCCGTGCTCGGCCACCCGCTCACCGTGTACGGCAACGGCTCGCAGACGCGCGGCCTGATCAATCTCGTCGACACCGTCGAGTGCATCCGCCTCGCCTGCGAGAGCCCCGCCGAGCGTGGCGAGTTCCGCGTTTTCAACCAGCTGACCGAGACGATGTCGGTCCGCCAGATCGCCGAGACGATCGCCCGCGAGTTCCCGGGCGAGTGCACGATCGAGCACGTCGACAACCCGCGCGTCGAGGCCGAGGACCATTACTACAACGTCACCTACCAGGCGCTGGAGGAGCTGGGGCTGCAGCCGACGCTGCTCGGCACGACGCTCATCGACCAACTGTTCGACGTGGTCGAGCGCTACAAGGATCGCGTCGACGTCGCCGCGATCCGGCCGACCGTTCGCTGGCGTGACACCACGAGCAAGCTCCACGATCCCTCCGGCGCGCTGGCCAAGGCATGAGCACCGATCTCACAGATAAGCGCGTGCTCGTGACCGGAGGTTCCGGGTTCATCGGTCGCCGGGCGGTCGCCGAGCTCACCGGCGCCGGCGCGTCGGTCCGGGTGATCGACCTGCAGCCGCACCCCGATCCGTCCGTCGACGTCGTCCAGGGGGATCTGGCCGACGCCGACGTGCTCGCCGCGGCGCTTGAGGGCGGCGTCGACGCCGTCGTCCACCTGGCGGCCGTGACGTCGGTGCTGCGCTCGCTCGAGCACCCTGAGCTGACCTACCGGACGAATGTGGCGGCGACCGCCGGGCTGCTCGAAGGCGCTCGCGCGGCCGGCGCCAAGTCGCTCGTGTTCGCGTCGACGAACGCGGTCGTCGGGCCGATGGAGGGCCCGGCGATCACCGAGGCCGACAGGTTGCGCCCGCTCACCCCGTACGGCTCGACGAAGGCCGCGGGCGAGATGCTGATGTCGGCCTACACCGCCTCGTATGACCTGCGCTGCACGGCCGTGCGCCTGACCAACGTCTACGGCCCGGGCATGCAGGCCAAGGACAGCATCGTGGCGCGGCTGATGCGCGCGATCCGCCTCGGCGGGAAGTTCGAGATCTACGGGGACGGCCGCCAGGTTCGCGACTATGTGCACGTGAGCGACGTGATCGCGGCGATGCGGCTGGGTCTGACCAACGAGAAATGGAGCGGGCCCGTGGTGATCGGCGCGGGCCGGTCGCTGTCGGTGCTCGAGGTAGTCGACGCCGTGCGTGATGTCACCGGCGCCGACATCGACGTCGGTCACGGCCCTGCCAAGGCCGGCGAGATGCCGGCGGTCATCGTCGACAACAGCAACGCGCGCGCGGCCGGGTGGTCGCCGCAATTCACTTTCGAGGAGGGACTCGTGGGCGTATGGCAGGAGTGGTCGCAGATCGACCACGAGGCGGTGTTGGCGGGCTCCGGGGCTGTCGGCCTCCCGGGCGCCGGAGCGCAGAAATGAGCCTTGCACGCCAGCAGCGCGACGAGCAGGTCGCCGCGCCCTCCAAGCCCTTCGCCTTCGAAGCCGAGCTCGCCATGCTCGAGCCCGGTGAGCGCGACGCCGCGCGCGACTTCCTCGCGAGCCATGCGCCCGGCGCCGGCGCGCCGCTGGCGATCGTGATCCCCGCCTACAACGAGGAGCCCACCGTCGCCGAGGTGATCGCGGAGATCCCGGGCGAGGCCGCGGGCCTTGCGACCGAGGTGATCGTGGTCGTCGACGGCTCCAAGGACGCGACGGCCGCGGAGGCTCGCAAGGCCGGCGCGCTGGTCTGCGACGTCCCGGTCAACCGTGGACAGGGCGCGGCCCTGCGCCTCGGCTATTGGCTTGCCAGGGCGCGCGGGTCGAAGATCATCGCCACGATCGACGCCGACGGTCAGTACGAGCCCGAGGAGCTCGGCCGTGTGGTGCAGCCGATCCTCGACAACCGCGCCGACTTCGTGTCGGGCTCCCGCCGCCTCGGCGCCGAGCTGACCACCGACAAGGTCCGGCATCTCGGCGTGCTCGTGTTCGGCGCGCTGATCAGCGTGATCGTCCGCCACCGGATCACCGACCCGGCCTGCGGCATCAGGGCGATGCGCTCGGAGGTCACCGGAGCGGTGACGCTCGAGCAGCGCCAGTACCAGGCGTCGGAGCTGATGATCAGCGCGGCGCTGAACGGCTACCGGCTGGGCGAGGTCCCGACCACGATGCGCGACCGCGGCCAGCACGCGACCGGCACCAAGAAGGGCGGGAACTTCGGCTACGGAGTGCGGTTCGCGCGAGCCGCCATCCACACCTGGCGGCGCGACCGCAACGCGGCCCGCAACCGGCTGCGGCCCGAGAAGATCCAGCGCTCGTAGAGGAAGAAGCGCAGGGCGTACAGCAGGGCGAGCACGGCGAAGTACGAGCCGGTCACGAGGATCACGCGGATGCCGTGACCCGCGGGAATCCCCTGCACGTGGCGGTGCGTCCAGCCGGTGGCAAGCGACAGCGCGACCAGCGTCGAAGCCGACACGATCACGTAGGCCACGATCTCGCGACCGAACGCGACGCGGCCCTCGACCTTCCAGGTCCACTTGCGGTTCATCGTCCAGTTCGGGATCGCGCCGGCGACGAATGCCGTGATCGAGCAGACGGTGGTGGAGAGGCCCATGATGTACAGGACCGCAAACACGATCGCGCTGGTGGTAGCAGCGACGACCGAGGCGATCGCGAAGCGGGCGATGCGCCGCTTGAGGATCTCGTGGCGCAGCCGATCAATGCGTTCAGCGAACACTTGGTAGCCAATCCTAGCGAGAGAAGCGGTGCCGGAGCGCCCGGTAGCGTCTGGAACTTATGCGAATCGAACGTACCGACGGCGATTTGGGCCTCACCGACGACCTCCTGATCTTCGGGGAAAACTCGGCGGTGCTCGAGGCGCTCCCGGAGGCGACGTTCGACCTCATCTACATGGATCCTCCGTTCAACACGGGTCGAACCCAGTCACGGCGCACCCTCGAGGTGGTCTCCGACGACGACGGCGACCGCGTCGGCTTCGGCGGCAAGCGCTACAGCTCTCGCCTGTTGCAGACGCTCAGCTATGACGACGCGTTCGCTGACTACCTGGGATTCCTGGAGCCGCGCGTGCGCCGGGCCCGCGATCTGCTGGCGGCGCACGGGACGCTGTACTTCCACATCGACTACCGCGAGGCCCACTATTGCAAGCTGCTGCTCGACGAGGTGTTCGGGCGCGAGGCGTTCCTCAACGAGCTGATCTGGACCTACGACTACGGCGCCAAGCCGCGCCGGCGCTGGCCCGCCAAGCACGACACGATCCTGGTGTACGTGCGGACCCCGGGCGCGCACCACTTCGACGCCGACGCCGTCGAGCGCGAGCCCTATATGGCGCCGGGGCTCGTGAGCGCTGAGAAGGCCGCGCGGGGCAAACGGCCCACCGACGTCTGGTTTCACACGATCGTCCCAACCAACAGCCGCGAGAAGACCGGCTATCCGACCCAGAAGCCGGAAGGAGTGCTGCGGCGGATCGTATCCGCGTCGTCGCGGCCGGGAGGCTGGTGCCTTGACCCGTTCGCGGGCTCGGGCACGCTCGGGGCAGTCTGTCAGGGGCTGGGCAGGCGGTTTGTGCTGATCGACTCAAACCCGGTGGCGATCGACGTGATGCGCGAACGCCTGACAGCGGCTAGCCCGGGCCCGGAACGAGCGGCACGAAGCGCACCGGCTCGAGCTTGAAGCGCACGATCCCGTCGGCTGTGCGCCGCGACAGCATCAGGTGCTGATCGGACTCGCCGATCGGCATCACCAGCCGGCCGCCCGGCGCGAGTTGGCGTTCGAGCGTCTCAGCCACCCCCTCGCCGGCCGCCGCGGCGACGTTGATCGCGTCGAACGGCGCCTGCTCCGGAAGGCCCTCGTAGCCGTCGCCGACCGCGAACGTGACGTTGTCGATGCCGAGGCTCGCGACGGCGTCCTGGGCGGCGGCGCTCAGCTTCGCGTGGCGCTCGATCGTCCACACGTGCCGGACCAACTGCGCCAGCAGCGCCGCGTGGTAGCCCGACCCCGTGCCGATGTCGAGCACCCGATCGGTGGGCTGGAGCTCGAGCGTCTCGAGCATGCGGGCGACGACCAGCGGCTGCGAGATCGTCTGGCCGCAGGCGATCGGCAGCGCGACGTTCTCGTACGCGCGCGATCGCTCGCCTGGCGGGACGAACCGCTCGCGCGGCGTCGCGGCGATCACGCCGAGCACTCGCTCGTCTCCCACGGCCGACCGCAACCGGACGGCGAGGGCGGCTGCTTGCGCCGGGCTCATGTCAGGGGATTGTGCCGAGTTTCTAGGCCCGTGCCGACCGCAGCGAATCGGCGATCTCGCCGAGTGCCCGGGCGGCCTGGGCGCCGTAGAGGATCCGGTGATCGCAGGCGAACGTGATCGTCATCACGTGGCCGGGACGGATTGCGCCGTCGCGGACGACGGGGGCCTCGCGGATTGAGCCCGCGACGAGCGCGGCGGCCTGCGGCGGGTTGACGACGATCGTCGACGCGGGGACGCCGAGCGCGCCGGCGTCCCACAGCGTGAACGTCGCTCCGGCGTAGGCCGGCGGCTGCAGCTCGCCTGCCCGGGCGGCCGCGGTGAGGCGCTCGATCTCGTCGGTCAGTTCGGCGAGCGATTTCTGGTCGGCGTCGAACACCGTCGGGATCAGGTAGGAGTGCTCGTCGGCCACGACGATCCCGATGTTCACCCGCGAGTAGAGCTCAAAGCGCCCGTCGCGGTAGGCGCCGTTGGCGCGCGGCACGGCTCTGAGCGCAACCGCGCAGGCTCGCGTGAGCATCGCGGGTGTCGAGTAGCCCTGCGACTTGCTCAGCTCCAGGGCGTGCTCCATGTCCAGATCGGCGCGGAGCTCCAGATCGGGCACCGTCGCTCTGGCCTCGGCGGCGCGGCGCGCGATCGCCCGTTCGGCCGCGGTCGGCTCCTCGATCCGCGTCTCGCCCTTGGCGCCGGCAGCGCTCACAGCAGATCCTCGAGGTCGAGCCCGCCCCAAGTCGGGATGAACTCGTCGGCGTCGAGGTTGATGAGGTCGTTGCGCAGCAGCTTGAGGAGCTTCGCCGCCTGCTTGGCCGGGAGCTCCCAGTAGAGGACAACCTCCCCGTCGTCGATCGAGACGACCTCGACACGATCCAGCCGACGGCGGTCGGCCATGAACGCAGGCTCGAGCCCGCCGCGCGAGACAATCAGCTCAAACCGCCGATTGGCCTTCATCGCTCCGTCTCCGCTTGTGCCCCGAGGGCCTCGGCGGCCTCCTCGAGCTCGGTGAACATGCGGTGGCCGACCTTGATCGCCGGGAGCTGTGTGACGCCCGCGGCGCGTGCCCGGTCGTTCGCCTGTTGCAGCCCGGTGGTCACCGACCGCAGCCCCATGCCCTTCAGCACTGCGCTTGGATGCATCTCGCAGGCCGCCGCCGCGATCAGCACCGTGCTCTCGTCGCCGAGGTCGCGGCCGCCGGCGAACGTCTGGCGAAAGCACGCCAGCGAGAACGCCACCGCGCGGCCGATGTGCTTGGCGTAGGTCGCGGCCAACGCCGCCGTCCGGGCGTCCGGCGGCCACTGCACGGGCCAGCGCAGCGGTTGCATCCGGCGTTCGTCCACGAGGCGCGCGAGCGCGTCGCGGTCTGGCTCGGGCTCCTGGATGCCGAGGTCCACCGCAAGCACTGGCTCCCACTCCGGCACGACCGGGAGGTCGGCCATGATCCGCTCGGCGAGCAGGTAGCAGCGCGGGCTGCCCAGGTCGTAGTAGAAGACCGGCTGGGTCGGTGCTTCTGAGAGCACGTCCGCGAAAGGCGGCGGCACCGCCGCTCAGCCGTGGATCAGCCAGCCGTCGGCGGCGCGTGCCGCCTCCATGACCGCTTCGGACAGTGTCGGGTGCCCGTGGATCGTGCGCGCGATCTCGGGATAGCCGCCTTCGAGCAGGCGCGTGTTGACGAGCTCCTGGATCAGCTCGGTCGCCTTGGCGCCGACGATGTGTGCGCCTAGCAATTCTCCATACTTCTTGTCGCCGACGACCTTGACCATCCCGGTGCGGTCGCCGTACACGGTCCCGGCGCCGACCGCGCCGTACTGGACCTTGCCGACGGTCACGTCGTACCCCTGCTCGCGAGCCTGGGCCTCGGTGAGGCCGAAGCTGGCGACGTTCGGGGTACAGAACGTGGCGCGCGGGATGTCGATGTACTCGATCGGGTGGGTCTGCAGACCGGCGGCATCCTCGACCGCGATCACTCCCTCGTCCGACGCCTTGTGCGCGAGCGCGGGACCGTGCACGAGGTCGCCGATCGCGTAGATGCCGGCGGCGCTCGTGCGCATCGCGCCGTCCACCTCGATCAAACCGCTGTCCTCGAGCTTGACCCCGGCCGCCTCGAGTCCGAGCGCCTCGATGTCGGGTCCGCGCCCGGCGGCGATCACCAGCCAGTCGACGCTCCCGGAGTCTTCGCCGTGGGTGAACGTGACGCCGCTGTCGCTCGACTGCACGTCCTTGACCAGCGTGCCGGTGTGGACCTCGATCCCCTGCTTCTTGAAGCCGCGCTCGGCGAGCTTGGAGATGTCGGCGTCCTCGGTTGGGAGCACTCGATCCAGCGCCTCGAACAGGTGGACCTCGACTCCCAGGCGTGCGTATCCCGAGGCGATCTCGGCGCCCGATGCGCCGGCGCCGACGACGGCCATGCTCTTGGGCAGCTCGGCGAGCGCCCAGGCCTCCTCGGTGCCGATCACGCGGCCGCCGAACTCGGTGCCGGGGATCGGTCGCTTCACCGATCCGGTCGCCAGCAAAATCGTCTTGGCCGCGATCTGATCGCCGTTGACGGTGATCGAGCCGTTGCCGGCCAGCGCCGCCTCGCCCTCGATCAGGTCGATCTTGTTCTTCTTGAAAAGGCCGGAGACGCCGCCCACCAGCGTGGAGATCACCTTCTCGCGGCGGGCGCTGACCGCGTCGTAGTCGACCTCGGGTTCGGCCACCTTGATCCCGAACTCGCCGGCCTCGCGAACCTCCGTTAGAACGTCGGCGACACGCAGCACGGCCTTGGCGGGAATGCACGCGTAGTTCAGACAGCGCCCACCGACGCGGTCCTTCTCAACCACCGCGGTCTTCATCCCCAGCTGGGCGGCGCGGATCGCGGCGACGTAGCCGCCCGGACCCGAGCCGATCACGATGCAGTCATACGACGATTCGGCCATGCATGTGAGCCTAGCGTTTGCGCCTGGACGTCAGCGGCCCGGGTATTGCGGCAGCTGCAGGCGACTCAGGACCCGGACGAGCTTGAAGAACAGGAACCCCGTGATGCACACGCCGGCGATCGCGATCGCGAAGCCGAGCAGGCTCGACGCCTTGATCAACGCGAACGAGAAGAACAGCAGCAGCAGCGCCATCAGCGCCATGAACCCGAGCACCGCCCAGTAGCGCATCATCCACATGCCGGTGGCGCACGCGAACATCAGACCGGCGAACACGATCGTCGAACCGGCGGCGGGGCGCGTGTCGGCCACGTGCAGCTTCACGCCCGCGACGTACAGGCCGAGCTGGACGGCGCCGGTCAGGAACGCGAGCAATGCGCCGACCTTGATCACCCACGGACGTTCACCGGGCGCGAACGGCTGGAGCGTCGCCCGCACCGCGGCGTTGCGCTCCTCCGACGTCGGCCTGCGCCCGGGCTCGGGAGCCGGCGGACGCTGTGCGGTTGCGGTGCTCGCCGCGGGCTTCTGGCGCTGCCCGCGCTTGCGGCTACGTTGACCCAACTCGCGCTCCCGTCCGATCAACCGCGCTGCGCAACTCGCCGGCGGTTCGCTGCGGATCTGCGGCGTCGGTCAGCGCCCGCACGACGGCGATCCGCTCGGCGCCGGCCGCGGCAACGTCGTTGACGTTGGCGGTCGAGATGCCCCCGATCGCGAAGAACGGCACCGAGGCGCTGGACGCCGCGTAACGGACGAGCTCGAGCCCCACGGCCGGCCGGCCCGGCTTGGTCGGCGTTTCGTGTACCGGCCCGACGCCGATGTAGTCCACGTCGGCGTCGGCCGCTGCGTCGACCTGCGCGGGGCTGTGCGTGGAAAGGCCGATGAGTCTGTCCGGCCCGAGGAACTCGCGGGCCTGCGTTACAGCGGTGTCGTCCTGGCCGACGTGCACCCCGTCGGCGTCGGCGGCGTGGATCAGGTCGGGGCGGTCGTTGAGGATGAACAATGCGTCGTGCGCGTCGCACGCGGCCCTGAACCGGCGTGCCGCTGCCAGGACCTCCTCGTCGGAGCCGTCCTTGATCCGGAGCTGCACGATGTCCACGCCGCCGCGCAGCGCGGCCGCCAGGAAGTCGTCGGGTCGGTCGTCGCAGACGAGGTACAGATGGGCTGCCTGCAGGCGCTGGCGTCTTGAGTCCACGCCTGGAGTCTGGCAGGACTGGGGCGCTAGGATTGGGTCAACGGGAGCCCCACCAGCTTGGGCTGAGAGGGCGGAGACCAGAATCCGCCGACCGTCTGAACCTGAACCGGGTAATGCCGGCGCAGGGAGGGAAACATTGCGTGACCGCAGCAGCACATTTGACGTGGCCGTAGTCGGCGGGGGCGTCATCGGCCTGTCCGTTGCATGGCGTGCCGCCCAGCGCGGCATGTCGGTCGTAGTGCTCGAGCGAGCGCAGCCCGGCGGCGGTGCCTCGTGGGTTGCGGCCGGGATGATCGCCCCGATCAGCGAGGCGCGCCCCAAGGAGCAGTCGCTCCTGCGCCTGTCGCTGGAGAGCGCGCGGGCGTATCCGGAGTTCGTCGCCGAGCTTTCGGCGGCTTCCGGGCGCGATCCCGGTTATCTGGGCTGTGGCACGCTGGCCGCGGCCCGCGACCGTGACGAGGCCGAAGCGCTCGAGCGCGAGCTCGCGATGCGCGTGGGACTCGGCCTGCCAGGGCGGCGGCTGCGCCCGAGCGAGGCGCGG
>DASYFZ010000324.1:0-5231 GCA_036000295.1 Solirubrobacteraceae bacterium | reverse complement strand
GAGGCTCTTCTCTTCGAGGTCCATGGGGGCCGAGTGTAACTCCCCCGGCCGCGGCGATCAGTACGGCGGCAGGTCGGCCCACCAGGTCCCCAGGACGCGAAACGAGGACCAGAACTCGCGCTTGGCGCTTTCCTCGTCGAGCGCGTCGTCGATATTGGGGACGTACAGCGCCTCGATGGTGGGGGTGAGGCGCTGGAGCTGGCCCGGTGCGGGGTTGAGATCGCGGCGCAACGGGATGTCCAACTCGTTGACCACGCCGAGCGCGTCCGGGCCCATCACCACGACGATCTTCGGTGAGACGATCGCAAGCTCGTCGGCCAGCCGCGCGATGCACACCGGATCGGCCATCGCCGGATCCGCCACCGGGCACTTGACGCACAGCGTCCCATAGACGGCCAGCGGGTCGATCGACAGCCGCTTGAGCGACTTCATCAGCGCGTTGCCGGTGCGGCCGTAGAACGCCACACCCTCCTCGACCTCCGACGGACGCGGCTGGTACTTGACCAGGAAGATGTCGGCCTGGGGGTGGCCCGACCCGAGCACGGGCATCAGCTGTCCACGGGGGCAGTGCGCGCAGGACTGGACCTCGCGCGCAAACGAGTTGAGCTCTCGAATCGCGCGCTCGAGGTACTTCTCCCGGATCTCGTCGTCCGTCGCTGGCATCCCCGTCGGATTGGACGGCTCGCGAGCTTGTCCTTGCGAGTGCATCAGGACTTGCGCCGGTCGTCGCGGTTTGCCACCGGTCAGCGACCCGTCGCGCGCCTGACTCGCCGGTCGCGCGAGGCGCGCCTCGCGGAGGGGGGAAGTGCCTTGGTTTGCAGGAACTTCAGGGCCTGAACGTACAGCAGGCTGGCTGGATTTCGGACGATGTCGGCGTCGCGGAGGGACTCGAGGAACTCGTCTGGACCGTTGAACTCGCGCATGCGGATTCGAACCGATCCGAGACCCTGGGGCACGTGGGCGTCCGAGCCGGCACCGGCCGGAATCCGATACTTCGCGGCGAACCGGACCGCCTCGTCGTTGAACTCCATGATCGCCACGCGCGGGTTGAACACCTCGATCGCGTCGATCGACTCGAGCACGTCGAGCAGGTGCTTGTAGTCGGGGACCGAGTGCATGCGGTCGAACGGGTGCGGCACGTACACCAGGCCTCCCTGGCGCTTGATCTCGGCGATCGTCTCCTGGAGGGTCAGCCCGCGGGGGATCTTCTCCTCGATGAACAGGCCGATCACCTCCCCCTGGTCCGCCGTCTTGACCTCCTCGGCCACGATCACATTGATCCCGTCGGCCAGCTCGCGGGCCTCCAGCGCACCCGACACCTCGTTGTGGTCGGTGATCGCGATCGCCCCCAGGCCACGCGCTCGTGCCTCGGCCAGCAGCACCTCGACGGGCGTCGCGCAGTCGTAGGAGTGATCGGTGTGCATGTGCAGGTCGACGTCGATCAGCCGCCGCTCGCGCAGCCGGGCGCGCAGCTTGGAATCGCCGCGGCCGTCGTGCCGGCGGGCGGTGAGTTGGGTGTAGACGTCCTCGAGCTCGTCGGCCACGCGCGTCCAGGCGAACCTCGACCGCAACCGCTCGAGCTGCGCTGCATCGCGGCGGCGATGGGCGGGGTCGGCGATCAGCCGCGACAGCTGCGAGGCGAGCGTCTGCGCATCGCCCGGCTCGAACGCGTCGCCGTACTCGCCGTCGGCAAGCAGCTCTTCATAGACCGGGAGCCGCGAGGCGACCGGGATCAACCCGCTGGCGAGTCCCCGCACAAGCGTGTCCGGGACCGTCCGCACGCCCTCTGATGCGAGCACGAGCACGTCTGCGTCCGCCAGCGCCTGCGCCTCTGAGAGCTGACTGGGGTCGGCGAACTCCACGCGTGCGCGCAGGGCCCTGCCGAGCGCCGCAGAGCCGGTCAGAGGCCGCGGCGACCAGATCGTCGCGTGCCAATCCAGCTCCGCCGGCAGCGCGCGTAGAGCGCGCAGGAAGATCCGCACGGCAGCGCGCTCCTCGCGCGCGATCAGCACGAGCTTCGCGGGCCCGTCCTGGGCCTGGTCGCGGCGCGGCGTGTCGGCGTCGGTTTCGACGTCGGCGCCCGGCAAGATCACCTGGTAGTCGGCCGGGAAGAAGCGCTGCATCAGCTCCCGGGTCGCCTCGTAGCTGGCGGTGCGCGCGTCCAGCCGCCCGAAGAACAGCCGCGACAGCGGCCGTGCGAGCTGCGTCGAGAGCACGCGCTCGGTGGGTCCGTGGAAGCCGCCGACGTTCAGCGCCCTGGAGTGGCGCAATGCGACGCTCGACGCGCTGGGCGCAAACGGCTCGTGGACGTGCACCACATCCAGCCGCAGGTTGGTCAGTGCCTCCTCGATCGTCCGGGCGACGTCGACGGGCAGCGACGCCGCCCGGCGCCGCGTGGGCGAGAACGGCAGCACCTCGCCGACGCCGAGCACCAGCGGCTCGTTCTGCGCGCGCTCCAGCAGCGACCCGGGGTGGCTACGGATCGCCCGCCGGGTATCGCGAACGAGTTCGACGGACGTCGACGGGGCGATGACCAGGACCGCGTGGCCCCGGCCGCTCAACTCCTGGGAGACCCGCCAGACGTACTCTCGAACCTCGTTGGCGGACTCCCAGGCGAACGGGCAGACCTGCGCAATCGCGAGCCGCTCGGGCACGCGATGAGAATAGTGCGAGCGCTACTTCTCGGACTTCGCGGTCGCCTTGGCGGACTTCGCGGCCTTGCCCACCTGCTTGCGCGAGTGCTTGGCGATGAACTCCTCGGTGAGGTCCCGCGCCTCGGAATCCGGGCGCTGGTGCATCGGCGACTTCATCAGGTACGAGCTGGGGCCGTCGAGCTGGCCGGCGAGGCCGTCGTTGAGCGCCAGCTTGCAGCAGCGCACCGCGTCGATCACGATCCCCGCCGAGTTCGGCGAGTCCCACACCTCGAGCTTGAGCTCGGCGGTCAGCGGCACGTCGCCGAACGCCTGACCCTCGAGGCGGATGTGCGCCCACTTGCGGTCGGTCAGCCACGGCACGTAGTCCGACGGGCCCACGTGGACGTCGTCGGCCGGAAGCGTGTGGCCCATGATCGACGTGACGGCGTTGGTCTTGGAGATCTTCTTGGACTCCAGGCGCTCGCGCTCGAGCATGTTGTAGAAGTCCATGTTGCCGCCGACGTTGAGCTGCGAGGTGCGTAGCAGCTTGACCCCGCGGTCGTGGAACAGCCGCGCGAGCGCACGGTGCACGATCGTCGCGCCGACCTGGGACTTGATGTCATCACCGACGATCGGAAGACCGGCCTTCTTGAAGCGCTTGTCCCAGTACTGCTCGCGAGCGATGAACACCGGGATGCAGTTCACGAACCCGCACCCGGCCTCGAGGATCTGCTCCACGTACCACTTGGTGGCCTGCTCGGAGCCGACCGGGAGGTAGGAGACGACCACGTCGGTACGGGTCTCCTTGAGGATCTCGACGATGTCGGCAGTGGGGCCGGGCGCCTTGGTGATCTTCTCCTTGAGGTACTTGCCGAGGCCGTCGTGAGTCATCCCGCGCTGGACCTCGATGCCCAGGTTGGGGACGTCGGTGTCGAACTTCAGCGTGTTGTTCTGACCGGAGAAGATCGCCTCAGAGAGGTCCTTGCCGACCTTGTCGGCGTCGATGTCGAAGGCGGCGCTGAACTCGATGTCGCGGACGTGGTAGCCACCGAGGTCGACGTGCATCAGGCCGGGCACGGACTCGGCAGCATTGGTGTCGCGGTAGTAGTGCACGCCCTGCACGAACGAGCTCGCGCAGTTGCCGACGCCGATGATCGCGACGCGTACCTTGTCGTCCTGGTAGCGCGCGGCGCCGTTAGGGGATCCGTTGCCAGTGCTCACTGTCTGAACTTCCCTTCTCGAAGATGAGGTCTGCCCCTCAGCTGTAGCACGGGGCGTCCATGAGACTTATTCCCCGCAACGCCGTTCGTTACATCTGTGAACCGCGTCTGGCGTGTCTACGGAGCGACCATGAGCTGCTTGCGGACGTACAGAATCCGCTGCAGCGTGGTCACCGCCGCGAGCGCCGCAAGCACGTACACAGCGGGCGCCAGCAGCTCGAAGTTGCCGATCGACGCGCCCTTCGCGAACACCAGACCGATCGACAGGATCACTACTCGCACGGGCCTGGTTGCCAGCCCCACCTTGCAGGCGACGCCCAGGGCCTCGGCGCGAGCCCGCGTGTAGGACACCATCAGCGAGAACAGGACCGCAGCCACCGTCGCCGCCGCGGCAACCTCGTTGTGGCGCGAGGCGAAGTAGGCGCCGACGGCAGTCAGCACGATCCCCTCCTCCATCCGGTCAAGGGTGGAATCCAGGAACGCGCCGAACGGCGTGCCCTTGCCCGACATCCGCGAGTAGCGCCCGTCGAGCGTGTCCATGATCGAGCCGACGATGAACGCGATCCCGGCCAGGAAGAACAGCCTGCCGACGACCAGCGCGGCAGCCGCGATGTTGAGCGCGAAGCCGGTCAGTGAGATCGCGTTGGGCGTCAGCCGCGACTCGATCAGGCGCTCCTTCATCAGCGCCTGCGTCGCCGCTCCGTTGCGGCGCGGACGCGGGCGGCCGGAGCGGTCTGGCCGCACCTGGGGCGGCTCGGTCTGCTCGGCCACTGCTAAAGGGTGATCGCGGTCGAAGGCACGGTCAAGCGGTGGCGTGGCTGAACGCCCAGGCGTCTGGCCTGGCGCGAGCCAACAGCTGCTTGCACAGCAGCGCGGCGATGCCGGCGGTGACGCAGCCCAGGAAGACGTCGGTGAAGTAGTGGTTGCCCGTCGCAACGACCACGAACGTGATCCACAGCGGATACAGCCCCCAGGCGATCTTCGCCCACCAGTGCTTCATGAAGCGGACCATCGGCCAGCTGACCATCACCGCAAAGCAAACGTGCATCGACGGCACTGCGGCGTAGAAGTTCAGCAGCGCCTTCTCGGGCCCGTAGTCGACCCACCCGCCCAGGAACTGGGAGATCGAGTCGGTGAAGCCCCACTCCGGCAGCAGCCGCGGCGGCGCGGTCGGGTACAGCCAGTAACCGATCAGCGCGATCGCCATCGCGGTCATGAACATGTTGCGCACGAAGTAGAACGAGTCGTTGCGGCGCATGTAGATGAAGATCAGCGCGCCGATCGTGACGAAGTAGTGGGCGTTGAGATACGTCCAGTCGGCGACGTCCATCAGCCAGTGCTTGTTCTGCGCCCAAGCCTGGATGCTGGGCTCGGCGAA
>DASYFZ010000725.1:0-1539 GCA_036000295.1 Solirubrobacteraceae bacterium | reverse complement strand
TCGGCCATCACGTCGAAGGCGTCGGCGAGGTGCTCGTCGATCACCCGCGCGTAGACCGACGTGGTCTCCTTGCCGGTGCCGGCGTTGAGCTCGGCACCCATGCCGTCGAAGATCTGGTCGATCTGCAGCGACTCGTACTTGGCCGTGCCCTTGAACAGCAGGTGCTCGAGCAGGTGCGAGAGCCCGGCCTCGGCCTCGGACTCGTAGCGCGAGCCCGTGCCGATCCAGAACCCCAGCGACACGGACCGGACGGAGGGCATCCCCTCCGTCACGATCCGGACGCCCGACTCGAGCGTCGTCAGGCGGTGCTGCTGCTTCACGGGCGAGCGTCAGCTAGGAGCGCGGCCGGTCTGGGTCGCGGTCGCGCACCCGGCCGCGATCACGGTCACGGTCGCGGTCACGGTCACGGTCGCCACCGCGTCCGCCGCGGTCACGCCCGCCGCGGTCGCGTCCGCCACGGTCACCACCGCCGGAGCGCTCGCGGCGCTGGCCGCCGTTCTCGGCGGCGGCGATCGCCGACAGCTCCTCCGGGGTCTTGCCCTGGATCTCGGGATCGTCGGCGAGGCGCAGGCCGATGCGACCGCGCTCGCGGTCGACCTCCACGACCTTGACGGCGAGCTCGTCGCCCTTGTTGAGGACCTCCTCGACGGTGGCGATCCGCTGCCCGGGAGCGACGTTGGAGATGTGCAGCAGCCCGTCGGTGCCCTTGGAGAGCTCGATGAAGGCGCCGAAGGTCGTCGTCTTGACGACCTTGCCGGTGAACTCGTCGCCGACCTCGACCTCCTTGGTCATCGAGCTGATCCGAGCCACCAGCGCGTCGCCCAGCTCCCGATTGGACGCGTAGACGAGGACCATGCCCTCGTCGTTGACATCGATCTGGGACTCGAACTCCTCCTGGAGGGCGCGAATCGTCTCGCCACCCTTGCCGATGAGCAGGCCGATCTTCTCCGGGTCGATCTTGACCGAGGAGATCCCCGGCGCGTACTTGGACAGCTCCGAGCGCGGCGTGTCGATGACCTGAGTCATCTCGCCGAGGATGAACTCGCGAGCGACCTTGGCTTGGGCCAGAGCGTCGCGCATGATCTCGAACGTGACGCCCGTGATCTTGATGTCCATCTGCAGGGCGGTGATCCCGTCCTTGGTGCCGGCGACCTTGAAGTCCATGTCGCCGAGGTGGTCCTCGACGCCGGCGATATCGGTGAGGATGACGTAGTCGTCACCCTCCTTGATCAGACCCATGGCGATGCCCGCCACCGGCGCCTTGATCGGCACACCAGCGTCCATCAGCGACAGGGTCGAGCCGCACACGCTGGCCATCGAGCTTGATCCGTTGGACTCGAGGATGTCCGAGACCACGCGGATCGTGTACGGGAAGTCCTCCTGGCTGGGGATCATCGGCACTAGCGCCCGCTCGGCGAGCGCCCCGTGGCCGATGTCGCGGCGCTTGGGGCCGCGCATGAAGCCGGCCTCCCCGACCGAGAACGGCGGGAAGTTGTAGTGGTGGAAGTAACGCTTGGTCGTCTCCAGCCCCAGCGTGTC
>DASYFZ010000662.1:0-3018 GCA_036000295.1 Solirubrobacteraceae bacterium | reverse complement strand
CGACAGGCGTGACCCCGGCCGGTTGACCCACGCGATCCCACAGGGCCTGACGCGGTAGCCAAGCCGGCGCGCGATCGCCAGCGCCTCGGCGTCAAACGCCCAGCCGTCGATCCGCGCACGCGAGAACGCATCCTCCGCGGCGGCGGCGGTGAACAGCTTGAAGCCGCAGAACACATCCTTCAACGGCTCCGACATGACCGCCCGGCACAGCAGGATGAAGCCGATGCTCGCTGCGCGGCGGCGCAGGGGCTGATGGCGCCCGACCTCGGAGCTGGGCGCGTTGCGCGCCCCGGCGACGATGTCGCAGTCGGCCATCATGGACTCCATCTTCGGCAGCGACTCAAGCGACGGCGCGCAGTCGGCATCGCACATCAGCCGCAGGTCGCCGGTTGCCTCGAGCATCCCACGGCGGACCGAGAAGCCCTTGCCCATGTTGTGCTCGTTTCGCAGCAGCCGGACTTGCCGGTCGCCGAGGAACGGCTGCAGCCGTTGCACGGTGTCGTCCTCGCTGGCGTTGTCGACGACGATGATTTCGAACTCCCCGCCCCGGGCTTCCAGGGCACCGCCGACGGCGCGGACGATGTTGGCGATCTCGGCGGCCTCGTTGTAGACCGGGATCACCACCGAGATCGAGGTGTGCGCCTTCGACATCGGCACAGTCTATGGAGTTCCAGGGGTTTCGACCGGTGCGGCTGGAGCGCTGGTTGGGCGACCTTGCTGAGTTTCTGTTCTATAAGGACACAAACTCAGCACGCTGCTCACGGGGCCGGCCGAAGCCGGTAGACCAGCACGCCGCCGGTCGACACTGGCCGAACGCCGAGTGAACCGAACAGCTTCGTCCATGGGCCGGGCACGGAGCGGTCGACGACGACGGCGGTGACCCGCTTGTCGTGCACGTACCGCCGCAGCTGGGCCACGTAGTCGGGCGTCAGGCGACCGGTGAGGAACATGTTCCACGCCGGATAGCGGGTGAACGACGGCGGGAACGGGTTGCCCGCGTAGCCGTCTGAGAGGTTGAAGCGAAAGCCCGTGTTGGCCTGCCAGCGCTCGTTGGGCCCCCACGCCGGGATCGTCAGGACGTTGTCGGAGGGGTGCAGGTAGGCCTTGTAGGCGCCGGAGGCGAAGAACGGCGGGTCGGCGATCCGCGTGTCGAACGAGGAGCTGCCGACGTTGGGCACGATGAACGCGACCGCCACCGCGGCCAGGGCCCAGGCCGCCACGCCGGCGGGCTGCCGCAGCGACCAGCGGCTGAGCAGCAGCGCCACCATCAGCGCCGCCGGGAGCACGTAGAACACCGCGAACCGGACGGGGATCGCGTAGCGCAGCACCGGCAGGTGCTTCAAGAGCCACCAAGGACCGTGGATCCCGGTCTTGTGGCCGTGGACGAACAGCGTCGCGCCGAGCGCGAAGATCACGGCGATCAGCAGCGACCCGGCGATCACCCACGTCACGCGGCTGCGCCGTCCCTGCCAGATGAACCAGCCGATCAGCAGCAGCAGCGGCACGCCCAGGTAGCTCTCGGTGCTCGAGCCGATCGCCGGAGCCCCGTGGTGGTGTGACAGAGCGACGAGCGACGGAGGGATCACGAACGACGTCAGGTCCGCCGAGAAGAACGTCGCACCGGGCGGATAGTGGTGCCCGAACTCGAAATACAACAGGTACGGGCTGACCACGACCACGGTCACCGCCAGCGCGCCGATCAGCAGCTTGACCACGTCGACGAGCGCCGTCCGCCGCTCGGGCAGCAGTGCGAACGCGAGCGCCAGCGCGATCGCGCCGAACAGCGTCGCGGTCGCCAGCACCTCGCTGGAGATCGAGAACTGCGCGATCATCGCCACCGCCGTCCATGCCAGGAACGCGCGCGACCCGATCGAGCCCTCCAGGCGGCGCAGCACCAGCAGCACGAACAGCGGCAGCAGCGGCACCAGCGCCAGGTATGGCCCGCCCGTCAGGTGGGTCAGCATGTACGGCGAGAACCCGAAGATGTAGCCGCCGACCAGCGACGGCGCGGTACGGCTCGTCACGTGGCGGCACAGCAGGAACGCCGTCCAGGCGCTCAACGCCGGAGACGCGAGCTGGATGATGTTCCAGGTGACCGCCGGCCCGAACGCCAGCGTGATCGGGGCGAGCAGCAGGCTCGGCCCGGGCATGGCGGTGGACCACGTGAGGTTGAAGCCGTCGGGGACGAACATCACGTGGGTCACGAACGGGTTGAGCCCGTGCAGCAGCGCGTGCGGCCACCATGCGAAGAACCACATGAACTGGCTCGAGTCGATCGGGTCCGAGGCGACGATCCGGCTGTCTAGGTGCCGGATGATGTGGACTCCGAACAGCGCCAGCGACAGCACGGCGTAGAGCCCGAGCGGCCACAGCGTCGCCCACCACGACCACGAGCGCGCGACCCGCGCGGGACGCTCGCTCTCGGCTCGGGCCCGCGCCCCGACCGCTTCGGTGGTCACCGCGAGAGCGACGCGGTGTCGCGCGGGTCGGCTGGCTCGGCGCCGGCAGGCGCGCGGTCGCTGCGCTCGACGGTGTCGACCAGGTACAGCGGCCTGGCCAGGACCTCCGCATGGACGCGCGCCATGTACCGGCCGAGGATGCCCACCGTCGTCAGCTGGACCCCGGACAGGAACAGGACGGCAACCAGCACCCAGACCCACACGCTCGGGTTCACCGCTCCGAGCAGCGTCAGGACCGCGATCACGATCGCGCCCAGCGCGCTGAGCTGCGCGATCACGATCCCGAACAGCGTCGCGAGCTGCAGCGGGACGTCCGAGAACGACGCGAGCGCCTCGAGCGCGAGCGCCAGCAGCTGTGGATACGAGGCGCCGCGGCCGGCGTTACGGCCCGCGCGGCGGTACTCGACCGGGACCTGCTTGTACCCGACCCACGCCACCATCCCGCGCAGGAACCGGCGCCGCTCGGGCATCCGCTTGATCGCCTCGACGACGCGCCGCGACATCACCCGGAAGTCGCCCGCCTGACCCTGGTAGGGGACCCGCGCGACGCGCCGCATCA
>DASYFZ010000566.1:0-1646 GCA_036000295.1 Solirubrobacteraceae bacterium | reverse complement strand
CGCCCGGGCGTCGGTGTCGGTGGCGATCCCGCCCATCATGTAGTGCGCGGCGGGAGCGACCGGCACAAGCTCGTGCTCGGGGTCGATCCCGGCCTGGCGCAGAGCGCTGACCACGTTCGGGAACAGGGCGGGGTCAACGTGGCGCATGTCGAGGTCGACCGATGGCGCTCCGGTGAGCGCCATCTGGCGCTGCACGGCCCTGGCGACCTCGTCACGCGGCGCGAGCTCGTCGACGAACCGCTCGCCGGCGCGGTTCAGCAGGCGGGCTCCCTCGCCGCGAACCGCCTCGGTGACGAGAAACCCGTCGGCGCCATTGGCCGCGGCCACGGCCGTGGGGTGAAACTGCATGAGCTCGAGGTCGGCGAGCGTCGCGCCCGCCTCAAATGCCAGCAGCAGCCCGGTGCCGGTGGCGCCCGCCGGGTTGGTGGTGCGAGACCACAGCGCGGCGGCCCCGCCGGTCGCGAGCACGGTGGCGGCGGCGACGATCGCGGTTCCGTCTTCGAGCCGGATGCCCTGGCAGCGCGTGCCATCGGTGATCAGCTGGATCGCGCGACGGCCCTCGAGCACGTCGATGCTCTGGTCCTCCGCGACGACCGCGCTGAGCTGACGGACCAGCCGGCGCCCGGTCGCCGCGCCGCCCGCGTGGACGATCCGCCGCGCGCTGTGACCGCCTTCGAGTCCTAGAGAGAAGCGGCCCTCGCGGTCGGCGTCGAAGCGCACGCCCAGGCGCGTCAGGTCCTCAACCGCTTGTGGCGCCTCGTTGCACAAGACGCGTGCGGCGGACTCGCGGACGGCGCCGCGACCGGCAGCGATCGTGTCCTGCAGGTGGCGCGCAGGGCTGTCGTCGGCGGAGATGGCCGCAGCCAGCCCGCCCTGCGCCCACCAGCTCGAGGATCCCGCCAGCGGCGGCCCGGAGATCAGCGTCACGCTTGCGCCGTGGCGGGCGGCGCACAGGGCCGTGTAGAGGCCGGCCGCACCGGCGCCGACGACCGCGACCTGGGGGGTATCCGGGGTCTGACGCAACGCGAGAGGTACGGTACTCGCGATGGCATTGGTCCTACTGGAGCATCCGAGCTCAGTCGAGCACGAGACGGGCTCGCACCCCGAGCAGCCGGCGCGGATCGCGGCGATCGAGGAGGAGCTTTCCGCGCGGGGCTGGCTCGGTTACGACCGCGTCGAGTCCTCGGAGGTGGACCAGGCTGATCTGACCGCGGTGCACGCGCCCGAGTACGTCGACGCGATCGAGCGGATCGCGGCCGCGGGCGGCGGATACCTCGACCCCGACACCGTGGCGAGCAAGGGTTCGTACCGGGCGGCGCTGCATGCCGCGGGCGGCGCGGTCGAGCTGGTCGACATGCTGCTCGACGGCAACGCCTCGACGGCGTTCAGCATGCACCGGCCTCCGGGCCATCACGCGCTGCCCGGGCGCGCGATGGGGTTCTGCCTGTTCAACAACGTCGCGATCGCGGCGCGGCACGCGGTGCGCGCACGCGGGTTGAGTCGAGTGCTGATCTTCGACTGGGACGTGCACCACGGCAACGGCACCAACGACATCTTCCACGCGACCGATCAGGTGCTGTTCGTATCGATCCACGAGTCGCCGCTGTATCCCGGCACCGGGCCGGCCACCGACGTCGGCAGCGGCG
>DASYFZ010000546.1:0-2010 GCA_036000295.1 Solirubrobacteraceae bacterium | reverse complement strand
TTTGACCCGGACTGCTGCATCGCGCTGCCGACCGCCTCGATCGCGGTGATGGGTCCGCAGGCGGCGATCAACGCGGTCTACTACAACCAGCTGCAGGCGATTGAGGATCCGGACGAACGGGCGCGCAAGACGGAGGAGCTGCGCCGTGAGTACGCGGAGGACATCGACCTGCTGCATCTCGCCTCGGAGTTGGTCGTAGATGCAGTGATCCAGCCTGAGGATCTCCGGGCGGAGCTGATCCGCCGCTATGCGCTGGCCGCCGGCAAGCGCCGGGAGTGGCCCGACAAGCGCAATCCCGTCACGCCGGTGTAGACGCCCGGGCCGGGGCGACCGGGTTGTTCTCGACGTACTCGCCGATCGCATCGACGAGCATCAGCGCGAACTGGAGCGCGTCGTCCATCGCCTCCGGGTCTATGTGTTCCGGGATGTCGTCGGGCCGATGTGATCGCGGTGCCAGGCCGCGTGCGTCGAGGCAGCCGATCGCGATCGCCGGGAGCCTGCGCTTCAGAGCGGGCTGGGCCGGCGTCGCACCCCGTCCTCGATGAGGCGCGGCGTTGAGGTGCGGCTCGCCGGCGGCGGTCTCGGTGGCGAGCCGTTTCAGCGTCGCCGAGGTACGGAACGCGATGAACTGGCCGTCGCCGACCCACCACCTCGGTCGGCCGCCGCCGGTCGGAGCGATCCCGAGCACGACCGCGTTGCTCGGCTGCAACGTGCTCCGGTTGGCGCGCAGATACTTGCGCAGACCGATGCCGCCTCCTTCGCCCGCCCCGGTGAGCACCAGGTCGACCGCCACGCCGGCCGGCGGCGCCGCGTCGAGCGCGCTCGCGAGCGACATCGCAACAGCGACGCCGCTTGCATTGTCATTGGCGCCGGGGCTCCAGTCGGCGCCGGCCAGGTCGAGCAGCAGGGGCACGGCAATGACGAGGCCGATCGTCGGGATCACCTGGACCGCGCCGACGGTTGATTTCGACACGCCGGCGATGCGGAGGATCGCGGTCAACAGCAGCCACGCGGTCGCGATCGCGAGCCATGCGATCCAGCCGGGCGCGCGGTCGCCGAGGAGCTTGCGCAGCCGGGCGCAGGTCGACCGGAACACGTCGCGGTAGGCCAGCGCGGCGCGGCCGGCGTCGTAGTTGGCGGTGATGATCAGCCTGACCGGCTGTGAGGTGGCTTTGGGAGAAGTGGCGATCACGTTCTGGCTCGCGTGCTCGAGCGTGAGGCGGCGGCCGAGCGACACGCCGGCGGTGGCGTCGGCGACGATCGAGACGAGCGCGATCGCGACAAGCACCGCGCCGACCGTGTGGCTGGGGATCGCGATCAGGCTGCCGGCGATCGCCAGCGCGACGTGCCAGGTGTGCGCCAGCGCCGTGTTGGGGCGACACCAGAACGGCTCGACTCGGACGTCGCGGCCGGTCCGCGCGAGCTCGTCGCCGAGCCAGATCGATGCTCGCCGCTCGGCATCGGTGCCGGGCCCACGCCGCTTGAAGCCCACGAGCCCCGAGACAGTCTCTGTGAGCCGCACCTCTTGCATGATCGCAGCGCGTCCGCACATCGTGTACAACCGACGCCATGACCCAGGACGAGGAGCGCCAGCTCCTCGCTGTGGCGCACGAGGCCGCTCACGCGGCCGCTGCCGAGCTCAAACAACGCTACGGCCGGCGCCAGAGCGGGGTGCGGTCCAAGAGCGGACCGACCGATCTCGTCTCCGATGCAGACCTCGCGGCCGAGCAGGCGATCAGATCCGTGCTTGCGGAGCGTCGCCCCGATGACGCCGTGTTAGGGGAGGAGGGGGGAGCGACGGGAGACGGCGACCTGCGCTGGGTCGTCGACCCGCTCGACGGCACGATCAACTACCTGTACGAGATCCCCGCGTTCGCGGTCAGCGTGGCGTGTGAGGACTCATCCGGGACGATCGCGGGCGTGGTGCTCGACCCTCTGCGAGACGAGGTCTTCGCTGCGACTCGCTCGGGGGAGGCGACGCTGAACGGCGCGCCGATCGAGGTGGAGAAT
>DASYFZ010000501.1:0-2387 GCA_036000295.1 Solirubrobacteraceae bacterium | reverse complement strand
GCGGTGCTGCTCAAGGTCGATCAGCCACGGCAGCCATTGATCGACAACGCGCTGCTGCTCGCGGCGGAAGGCGACGACGAGGAAGTTGTGCTGCGAGGCGAGATCGCCCGGCAGCTCGTACTCCGTGCCGTCGAGAGCCCGTCCGGACAGTGGGCTAAGTCTCGGCGGCTGCGAAGGGGCGCGCGTGCGCCTGAGACCGGCGAGAGCACGATCGCCGACACGGTTGAACGCGAGCGCCAGGAGCGGGTCGGCGAACCGGAGCAGCCCTGTCAGCGCGAGGTCGGCGTCGTAGGTGACGCGTGTGCCCCCGGCGGTCGATTCGAACGTGATCCGGTCGCGCGAGATTACGGCGGCGTTCTCGCCTAGGAAGGTAACGGCATGCGGAGGGTCGTACTCGACGATTCGATAGGTGAGCTCGTTCTTGCGGCCGAGAAACTCGGCCACGAGCCGGAACTCGGTTCCCTCCCCCACCGCTTGACCGTTTACGCGCTCGGCCTCGACCACCCCCGGATCCCATTCCCTGGTGGTCGAGAAATCGCTGAGGTAGGCAAATACGTCCTCGCGCGGTTGCTGGATGTGGAGCGATGCTCGGTAGTGGGCCATCACGATTCTCCTTCTGGCGTTGAAATGGACGTGGCCGGCGCGGATGCGCCACGCCAACCGCTGAGCCGCACGCACTCGGCGAGCAGCTGGTCACGCTCCTGCCGCGTCTCCCGGTTCGATCCCAGCCAGTGCGTGGGACGCGGTCGGCGGTCCTGCCAGAACCGGCCTGAGCTGCGGCCGGGCTCGGTGGCGGCACCGAGCCAGACGATCGTGTCGGCGCCCTCAGCCGGTGTTCTCAGCAGCGGTCGGGTCAGCTTGTAGAACCGCGGCAAGGAAGAACGCACGCCGGGGGTGTCGGCCCACCCTGGGTGCATCGCGTGCACCACAACGCCGGTGCCGGCCAACTGCTCTGCCCAGAGCTCGGTGAGGATGACCTCCGCGCGCTTGGTGCGCGCGTACACCTTCGTCCCGTCGAACTGCCCGCGCTCGCTCTGCAGGTCGTCAACCCTGAGCTTCTGCGTGTACATGCCACCTGACGACACGTTGATGATCCGCGCCGGGGCACTATCTCGAAGCAGCGGGATCAGCAGGTTGGTGAGCAGGAACGGGCCGACGACATTGGTCGCGAACGTCAGCTCGATCCCATCGGCTGAAACCTCGCGCCGTTCGGTCATCACCCCGGCGTTGTTGACCAGCACATCCAGGCGCGAAGCCTGGTGTTGAAAACGTTTGGCGAACTGCCGGACCGACGCGAGCTCGCTCAGATCGCAGATGCCCACGTGCACGTCGTCGTTACCGGACCGCTCGACGATCTGCGCCCGCGCCTGCTCGCCGCGCTCGGGGCTGCGGACGACGAGCCAGAGCGTGGCACCGAGATGGGCAAAGCCCTCGGCGGCGGCAACGCCAAGCCCCGAGCTCGCGCCCGTGACCAGCACCACCTTGCCTTCCATGCTCTGCAGTTCCGACGCGCTCCATCCGCGGCTGCGGACCCGGTAGCCGACATTCGTGAACCCCGCGACCACGGTGCGGTCGAGCAGGTCATCGAGCAGCGAGTTGATCATGCGCTCAGCGAGAGGTCGGGCTGCTGGCGGCGGTCAAAGAGCTCTCGGTAGCAGTGTGAAGCGATCCGAGACCGGGGCTTGCACAGGAGCAGGTGGACGTCGCAGATCCGCCGCTCCGCGAAGCCGGCTTCGCAGTAGGCCAGGTAGAGCGTCCAGAGACGGCGGAAGCGCTCGTCGTAGCCGCGCTCCGCGAGTTCGTCGGCATGCGCCATGAACTTATGGCGCCAGCGCCGCAGCGTCTCGACGTAATGCGGCGTCAGGTCCTCGAGGCCCAAGGCCTGGAGGTCGGTTCGCCGGGCCAGGTTGCGGGCGATCACCTCGAGCGAGGGCAGGCATCCGCCGGGGAAGATGTAGGTGTTGATGAAGGACTTCGACGCCTTCTCGGCCTCATAGGCGCGGTCGTCGATGGTGATCGCCTGGAGCAGCATCGCGCCGTCGGGCGCCAGCAGCTCCGAGCACTTGGCGAGGTAGGTGCCGAAGTGACGCCAGCCGACCGCCTCGATCATCTCGATCGAGACGAGCTTGTCGTACCGGCCGCGCAGCTCGCGGTAGTCCTGCATGAGGACCGTGACCCTGTCGCTCAGCCCGGCGCGGCGCACCTGCTCGACGGCGTAATCGTGCTGCTCGCGCGAGATCGTGGTCGTGGTCACGTGGCAGCCGCGGGTCGCGGCGGCATGGAGCGCGAAGCCTCCCCATCCAGTTCCGATCTCGAGCACGCGATCCGTCGGACCGAGCTCGAGCCGCTCGCAGATCCGCTCCAGCTTCGCGACCTGCGCCTGCTCA
>DASYFZ010000419.1:0-3532 GCA_036000295.1 Solirubrobacteraceae bacterium | reverse complement strand
CACGTACTTGGCCTGCGCCCGGACAACCGGGGGCGGGAGGTCGGGATCGCGCTCGCGGCGGCGGCGCGTAGGCGCCGGCTTGGGCGGCGCGGCCTCCTCGGGCTCGGCCGACCGACGGCGGCGGCGACGCGGCTTAGGCGCAGCAGCCTCAGCCTCCGGCTCCTCCTCGGCTTCAGGCTCGGGCCCCTCGTCCGCAGCGTCCGCCTCGGGCTCTGGCTCTTCTTCTGCCTCGTCGTCGGCTTCGAGAACGACCTCCGTAGCCGATTCAGCGGCGACCTCGTCGGGCGTCTCCTCGACCGCAGCTTCTTCCTCGGTCTCGGAGGTCGCGTCCGGCTCCGAGACATTTGCGGTTGTCTCGGAGGCGGATGTGGCCTCCGAGGCCTCCTGAGCAGGCTTCTTCCGAGACCGCCGACGAGCGGGCTTAGGAGCCTCTTCTTCGGTGTTCTCGATGTCCGGCGTCTCGTCGCTCATCGTTTCTTACCGGTGCCTGCATGCCCGCGGTACAGCCGCGTGGGCGCGAACTCGCCGAGCTTGTGGCCGACCATCGACTCCGAGACGAACACGGGCACGTGCTTGCGGCCGTCGTGGACGGCGATCGTGTGCCCGACCATGTCGGGGAAGATCGTGGACGTGCGCGACCAGGTGCGCAGCATTCGCTTTTCGCCCGAGGTGTTCATTGCCTCGATGCGCGTCATCAGACGCTCTTGTACGAAGGGGCCCTTCTTGCTCGATCGACTCATCGCTTGCCTTTACCTCGTCTCCGTCCGCGCACGATGTAGCGGTCCGAATCCTTGCGTTTCTTACGGGTGCGGTAGCCCAGCGTGGGCACGCCCCAAGGAGTGACCGGGTGGCGACCCGCGGTCGTCGAGCCCTCGCCACCTCCGTGGGGGTGGTCGACGGGGTTCATCGCCGTACCGCGTGTCTGCGGACGTACGCCCATGTGGCGCTTACGCCCGGCCTTTCCGATCTTCACGTTCTGGTGGTCGGTGTTGCCGATCGAGCCGACGGTCGCGCGGCATTCCGCGCGCACCATCCGCATCTCGCCCGACGGCAGCCTCAAGGTCACGTAGTCCCCATCCTTGGCCAGCAGCTGCACGCCGGCGCCGGCGGCGCGCGCCATCTGCCCGCCGCGTCCGGGCCGCAGCTCGACGTTGTGCACGACCGTACCCGCCGGCATGCTGGCCAGCGGCAGGCTGTTGCCGACACGGATCTCAGCGGTCGGCCCCGACTGCACCGTCATCCCAACACGCAACCGCTGCGGCGCCAGGATGTAGCGCTTCTCGCCGTCGGCGTAGTGCAGCAGCGCGATGTAGGCGGAGCGGTTGGGGTCGTACTCGATGTGCGCGACCTTCGCCGGGATCCCGTCCTTGCGGCGCTTGAAGTCGATCACGCGGTAAAGGCGCTTGGCGCCGCCGCCGCGGTGGCGCGACGTCTTGCGCCCGTGCGCATTACGTCCGCCGGACTTCTTCAGGCCCTCGGTCAGCGACTTCTCGGGCTCGGTACGCGTGACCTCGGCGAAATCCGGATACGTGACGAAGCGCCGCCCTGGCGAAGTGGGCTTCGGGTTGCGAATAGGCATTACTCAGGCCCCTCCAGGCCCTGGAAGATCGGGATGGTCTGACCCGGCTGCACCTGCACGATCGCCTTCTTCCACTGCCTGCTGCGGCCGGAGGTGTGGCCGCGGCGCTTGGGCTTGCTCTTGACTGAAGCGGTGCGGACGTCCACGACCTTGACGTCGAACAGCTGCTCGATCGCCTGTCGGATCTGCGTCTTGTGCGCGCGGTCGTGCACGCGGAACGTGTACTTGCCGGCCTCGGCGAGCACGAACGTCTTCTCGGAGACGACCGGACGGATGACCACCTGACTCGGGTCCATTACGCCCCTTCCTCCTCGTCAGCGTCAGACCCGCCCGAGCCGTTGGCGCGGGCGACGAGCTCGGACATCGCGGCCTGCGAGACCAGCAGCGACGCGGCGCCGACGATGTCTGCCACGCCGGCCTCGCCGGCGGGCATCACGTCGACCCGGGCAAGGTTGCGAAACGACTTCCCGGCGTTGGCCTCGTCCTCTGACAGCAGCACGAGCCAGGGCCCGGTCGAGCCCCAGTCGGCAATCAGATCGGCCGCGTCGGCGGTCGAGGGCGCGTCGAAGGAGGTCGCGTCAAACAGCGCCAACGAGTCTCGGCCGGCGTGCAGCGACAGCGCGCCGCGCAGCGCAGCGCGACGGGCCTTGCGATTGACCTTGAAGGTGTAGCTGCGCGGCGACGGGCCGAAGACGATTCCACCGCCGGTCCACACCGGGGACCGCGAGGAGCCGGCGCGAGCGCGGCCGGTGCCCTTCTGGCGCCACGGCTTGGCGCCACCGCCCGACACTTTGCCGCGCGTCAGCGTCGACGCGGTGCCGCGGCGACGCGCGTTGAGCTCTGCGCGGACGGTCTCGTGAACGAGGGGCATGTTGAAGCGCGCTTCAAACGCCGCCGGATCGAGATCCACGGTGCCGCCGCCGAGCACTGAAGCTGTCTTAGCCATCGGTCCGTACCTCCACGACGCCCCCACGCGGGCCGGGAACTGCGCCCCGAACGAGCAGCAGGTTGCGCTTGGGCATCACCTCGACGACCGTCAGGCCGCGCTGGGTCACCCGGCCGCCACCCATGCGGCCGGGCCCACGCAGGCCTTTGAACACGCGCGAAGGTGTGGCCGACGCACCGATCGATCCCGGTGCACGGACGTTGTGCGAGCCGTGCGACTTGGGGCCGCTCTTGAAGTTGTGGCGGCGGATCGTGCCCTGAAAGCCCTTGCCCTTCGAGCGACCAGAGATCTTGATCTTGTCGCCCGGCGAGAACGACTCGACGGTCACCGTCTGGCCGACCAGCAGCTCGCCCGCCTCGTCGCGGAACTCCACGAGGTGGCGGTGAGCCGACGTGTCGGCCTTCTTCAAATGTCCGAGCTCAGCCTTGGACAGCGACTTCTCCTTGCACTGGCCGAACGCCAGCTGCACGGCCTCGTAGCCGTCGCGCTCGACAGTGCGGATGCCGGTGACGGGACAAGGGCCGGCCTCGAGCACGGTTACGCGCTCGACCTTCCCGTCGTCGAGAAACCGCTGAGTCATGCCTAGCTTCTTGGCAAGGATCGCCGTCATAACGATCAGGAGGCGAGACGGATCTCGATATCCACGCCGGCCGGGAGATGGTCGAGTCGCTGAAGCGAGTCGACGGTCTTCGGCGTCGGCTGATGGATGTCGATCAGTCGCTTGTGAGTACGGATCTCGAAGTGCTCGCGCGAATCCTTGTCCTTGAACGGCGAGCGGATCACGCAGTACACGTTCTTTTCAGTGGGCAGCGGCACGGGCCCAGAAACGGTCGCGCCGGTGCGCGTCGCCGTCTCGACGATCTCCTTGGCCGCCGTTTCGATCGCCGTGTGGTCGTAGGACTTCAGGCGAATTCGAATCTTGTTTTGCGCAATCGTTGCCACTTCGGAATGTTGCTCTCTAGGTTCTTTCAGCGTCGAGGGCGAACCCCGGGCTACGGGGCCCGCCC
>DASYFZ010000253.1:0-16589 GCA_036000295.1 Solirubrobacteraceae bacterium | reverse complement strand
TTGTCGTGCAGCCAGTCGGCCAGTCGCTTCAGTCGCCTGAGCTGGCGCTCGTTCATGTCGGCGTCGCCGTCGGGGTTGTAGCGGACCAGGACCTTGGCGAAGTCCGGATCGAACTTCTCGATATGCGCCCCGAAATCATCCCCGTACTGGAAGTCGAACTCCTCCTGGCCCGACTTCTCGACGGGCATCGCCAGCTTCAGCCCGTGTGCACGCGCCTGCGAAGGAACATCGGACCCAAACTGCTCGTCGACCAGCACGCCGGTCGAGCCGGCCTCGGCGCCCTGCTCGATCGACTTCAGCACGCCCTCGAAGATCAAGCGCTTGGCGTCGGCGATCGTCTCGGCCTCTTCAGGCGTCGGGTCGCCCTCGATGCCGAACATCTTCTTCTGAAACGACCCTCGATGATCGAAGGCAAGTATGTAAAGCGGACCTGCGTGACCCAGTGTCGTCATTGTCTGATCCTTACTTTCTCGCATTCAGCGGCCCTGCGGCGGCGCCGAGGCGATAATCACCTCGAGCGCCGCCGGACTGGCCCCCACGGCGTCCCGTGCCAACGCGTGGACGGGCGCCATCTCTCGCTAGAAGAACCCGAGCGGATTCGGGTCGTAGCTGACGAGCAGGCACTTGGTCTGCGTGTAGTGATCGAGCATCATCCGGTGGTTCTCACGTCCCACCCCGGATGCTTTGTAACCGCCGAACGCCGCGTGCGCCGGATACTGGTGGTAGCAGTTGGTCCACACGCGTCCGGCCTGGATCGCCCTCCCCATCCGGAACGCGCGGCTGCCGTCACGAGTCCACACGCCGGCACCCAATCCGTACAGGGTGTCGTTGGCGATCTCCAGCGCCTCGGCCTCATCCTTGAACGTCGTCACTGCGACCACGGGCCCGAAGATCTCCTCCTGGAAGACCCGCATCTTGTTGTGGCCCTTCAGGACGGTCGGCTCGAAGTAGTAGCCGCCGGCGAGCCGGCCGTTGATCGGTGGCCGCTTGCCGCCGATCAGCACCTCGGCACCCTCGTCGCGCCCGATCTGGACGTAGCCGGCGATCTTCTCGAGCTGGCTGGTCGACACCTGCGGGCCGATCATCGTCTCGGGATCGAGCGGATCGCCTTGCTTGATCCTGGCGATGCGCTCCAGCACGCGCGGCATGAACTCGTCGTAGATCGACTCCTGGATGAGCGCCCGCGACGGACACGTGCATACCTCGCCCTTGTTGAACGCGTACAGGACGAGACCCTCGATTGCCTTGTCGAGAAATGCGTCGTCGGCCGCCATCACGTCCTCGAAGAAGATGTTCGGGGACTTGCCACCCAGCTCGGTGGTCGACGGGATGAGGTTCTGGGCCGCGTAGGACATGATCAGCCGACCCGTGACCGTCTCGCCCGTGAAGCCGATCTTGGCGATGCGCTTGTTCGACGCAAGCGCCTTTCCGATCTCGGCGCCGGGACCAGTCACCACGTTGATGACGCCCGGCGGGACGATGTCGGCGATCACCTCCATCAGCTTCAGGATCGACCATGGGGTCGGGGTAGCGGGCTTGATCACGGTGCAGTTCCCAGCCGCCAGGGCCGGCGCAATCTTCCACGCGGCCATCAGCAGCGGGAAGTTGAACGGGATGATCTGGCCGACGACCCCCAGCGGCTCATGGAAGTGGTAGGCGTAGGTGTTCTCGTCGATCTCGGAAATCCGCCCCTCCTCCGATCGAATCGCGCCCGCGAAGTAGCGGAAGTGGTCGGCCGAGAGCGGAATGTCGGCGGCGAGCGTCTCGCGCACCGGCTTACCGTTCTCGTAGCTCTCCGCGACCGCCAGCATCTCGAGGTTCTCCTCGATCGCATCGGCGACCGCGTTCAGCACGGCGGCGCGCTCGGTCGGTGAGCGCTTCCCCCAGGCGGCCTTGGCCGCATGCGCGGCATCGAGTGCCAGCTCGATGTCCTGCGGGCCGGAATGTGCGACCTCGCAGAACGTTTCGCCCGTGGAGGGCGTGGGGTTCTCGCGGTATTCGCCAGTCGTCGGCGCGACCCAGTCTCCGCCGATGAAGTTGTCGTAGCGCTCCTTCAGCTCAACCGGACTGCCGGCCTCACCGGGCGGCGCATAGCTAGTTGACTCGATCGTGGCCATAGCCCCGTCGCTCCTTTCGCGTTAAAGCAAGTCGTGCTCCGATCCTTCTCCGCCCAGACGCGCACCACATCCGGGCTGCACCGGCGCTTGAGTGCGGCAAAGCCCCGATGGGAGGAGGACTGACGCGCATCACCTGATCGGGCCAACCCCGACGTCCTCGCAACGAAGGCGGCCTACGCTGCCACCGTCGCGTTCATCTCGAACAAGAAGGGGCGCTCGATGCCCAGCAATCGCGAATCGACCTTCATCACCGCGACTCCCGCTGCGAGGGCGATGCTGAGGCGGCTTGTCCTCGAGCACGGACCCCTGACCCTGTTCCAGTCAGGTGGATGCTGCGACGGGTCGCTCCCGCTCTGCCTGCTCGCCGACGACATGGCATCGGGCGCGGGCGACGTGCTGCTCGGAGATGTCGAGGGCGTTCCGTTCTACATCGACGCTGAGCAGTTCCACAGATGGGGCGAGCCGGAGTTCCAGCTCGACGTGGTCAGCGGCGCTCCCGAGGGCTTCTCCCTCGGCCTCCCGGACGCCCACTTCGTGACGCGCTCGCCGTCCTGCCAGCCACGCGCGGCCTAGGGCTGAGCCCGAATCGCACGGACCGAGCCCGTTTGGACTCGTGTGTCGCGATCGCACCTATCTATGGTGATCGCGCTGCGAGGCGACGCGCTGGATCACCTCGAAGTAACGCCCGAGGTGGTGCGGCCCGAGGAACTGCTCCTGCACGCGGCGCTGGGCTGCGATGCCCATCTGTCGGGCGCGCTCATCGTCGGACAGCAGGCCCGTGATCGCCGCTCCAGCCTCCTCGAGGTCGCGGGGGTCTGACAGCAGCACGCCCGATCGGCCGTCCTCGATCTGATCGCGAATGCCGCCGATCCGGCTCGCCACGACCGGCCGCCGCTTCCACATCGCCTCCGCCACGGTCAGGCCGAACCCCTCCGCCAAGCTCTTCTGTACGACGACGTCTGCATGCCGCTGCAGCGCGTTGACGATTGCGGCGTTCTCCTCGATATCGTCCATCGGCAACGAGCACAGATGCACGAGCCGGCGACCCGCCGCCGGTAGGTCATGCCATGCGGCGCGCACGCTGTCAAGCACCTGGGCGCCCTCCGGGTCGTCGGCGACGGCCGCGGTCGAAGGACCGACCAGTAGCAGGTGCGCGTGGTTGCGACGCGAGACGTGCGCGGCGAACGCGCCCAGGACGCCGAGCGGATCCTTGAGCGTGTCCCAACGCGAGACCTGCATCACGACAGGAACGTCTGACACCAAAGGCTCCTCCTCGAGCATCTCCGCGCGTCGCTGGACCCGCCCCGGGGTGCCATCGGAGCGCGTGAACGTCGGATAGGCGCCCGCGTCTCCGGCGAGCACCCCCGCTGCCGCCAGGATGGAGAGTGACTGCTCGCGAGACTGCTCGGCGTTCTTCGGTGCGAACGCATCGATCGATGGACGGATCACCGAGACCCGATCCCGCGGGAGCCCCTCCCACGCAAATCCCGCTCGAGAGAATATGAACACGTGGGCGTGGAGCACGTAGCCGCGCAGGAAATCCCACGCTTCGCGCGCCCGCTCGTTGGCGCTGTCGAGGCCCACGTGACAGCGCCACATCACGGTAGCGCCCGTCGCGCGCACCGCCGCCGCCAGACCGGCCGTCTGGGGGTCATGCAGGATCACTACGTCGCGCGGATGGACGAGCTGCGCGAGCTCTTCCGCGCTCGCCGCCAGCGTCTTCTCGTAGACGTCACGCTCGGCGTCACCCAACGGGCCGCCGTCCCCTTTGAAACCATGCAGGCGGTTGTGAATCCGCTTGGTGATGGCAAAGAATTCGGGCTGGCCCGAGATCACGGCCCATCGTGCATCGACGCCGGCGCCGCGGCAGTAACCCAGCAACGGCCGCAGCATCTCGACGACTCCACCGCCCTTGGCGGTCGAGTTCACGTTCCAGACCACGCGGCCGTGTAACTCGCGCGAGGCGTGGCTGATCAGGTCCAGCAATGCCTCGTACTCGCCGCCGGACAGGACCGGCTCGAACCGCTCCGGCGCCATCGGCGACACCGTCTCGTATTGCAGTGCAGACATCTCGCTCCCTCTCTCCTTATGCGAGCGCGACGCGCCGCTCCTAGTCGCGTGCGATCAGCACTGCGATTCCCTGGCCGCCGCCGATGCAGAGGCTGACCAGGCCGAGCGCGTGGTCCTGACGCTCCATCTCGTTCAGGAGCTTGGTAACGAGGATCGCGCCGGTCGCCGCCACCGGGTGCCCGAGGCCGATCGCACCACCGTTCGGGTTGACCCGCACGGTGTCCAAACCGAGGTCGCGCAGGACAGCGAGCGACTGGGCGGCGAACGCTTCGTTGAGCTCGATCACGTCGACCTCTTCGAGCGTCCTGCCGGCGCGCTCGAGCGCCTTGCGGATCGCCGGAACGGGCCCGATGCCCATCGTCTTTGGTTCTACGCCGCACACGGCGTAGGAGAGGATCCGGCCCTTGACCGGCGCTCCGAGCTGCTCGGCTCGCGTGGCCGACATGACGACCGCTGCGGCCGCCGCATCGTTGACCCCCGAGGCATTGCCGGCGGTGACGGTGCCGTCCTTGTCGAACGCCGGTCTGAGCTTGGCCAAGCTCTCGAGCGACACATCCGGCCGCGGGTGCTCGTCAACCGTGAACTCGACTGTGCCTTTGCGCGTCTTCAGCTCGATCGGCACGATCTCGGCATCGAAGCGGCCGGCGTCGATGGCCGCGATCGCCCGCCGGTGCGACTCCAGCGCAAACTGATCCTGCGCTTCCCGAGAGATCTCGTGCGACTTCGCCAGGTTCTCGGCCGTGACTCCCATGTGGATGTTGTTAAACGGATCGGTCAGTGCGCCCACGACCGAGTCGACGAGCGAGGCGTCCCCCATGCGCGCCCCCCAACGCGCGTTTTGCATCCAATACGCGCCTCGGCTCATCGACTCAGCTCCCCCGGCCACAGCCACGTCGGCCTCGCCGGTCTGGATCATCTGCGCCGCCGTCACGATCGCCTGCAGGCCGCTGCCGCACAGGCGGTTGACCGTCAGCGCGGGCGACTCCTTCGGGATCCCCGCGCTGATCCCGACCACGCGGGCCAGGTAGTGATCCTCGGGCGCGGTGTGGATCACGTTGCCGAACACGACCTGGTCCACCTGCTCTGGAGCGATTTGCGCGCGGTCGATCGCCGCGCGCGCTGCAGTTGCTCCGAGCTCGGTCGGCGGGACGTCGCGCAAGCTACGCCCGAAGGAACCGATCGCGGTTCGAGCCGCGGAGCTGATGACTACGTCATTCATCGTGCCGGCGGGGTCGCTCTTACATCTCGCCCCAGGCCAGTACGCCTGCGATGTCGAGCGTGGAAAGGATTCCGATGGCGGCCCTGGTCTCGGGATTCACTGCCACGACGTGGCTGATCGACTTGGCCAGCATCAGCTCGGCCGCGTCGCGCAGCGGATCGGTCGTTGCAACCGTGACGACGGGCGTCAGCGCCAGCTCGGCGGCGAGCTCGGGCGCGTCACCGCGCATGCCCGCCTGCAGTAGGTCGAGGTCGGAGATCAGCTTCCACGTGCCCGCCGGATCGTCCGCCGCGCCCTTCACCACGATGCTGTGAACGTGGTGCGTGCTCATCATCCGAGCGACGTCCTCGAGCGTCGCGTCGGCTTCGCAGGACAGGATCCCCGGATGCATCGCGTCGGCCACAGTCGCGTGGTCGAGGTGAGGTAGTAGATAGCTTCCATGGCTAGGTGTAACGGTGCCTTCCGGCATGGCGGCCCTCCTTCGTTTCTCTTTCGTTGCACGACGAAACCTATGCGTCGCGAACGACCCGGCCATCCGCGCCGCGCCCCCACGATGTAGGTGTTAACTACTTAGCGGTCCACCCGCCCCGCGTCAGCCGGGCAGGGTGACGGCCGACAGCGGGATGTCGACGTCGATGAAGCCGATCGGCGGCCCACCGAGCCCGTCGTCTTCACCTCGTGCGAACAGGTACGGAGCCAGGTAGCGGCCGGCCACCTTCGTCGGCGGCCACCACAGCGGATACCAGGCTCCGTGAACCTCCGGGTCCGCTCCTGGCACGGCCGACCGCATGTAAAGCGGCTCACCGCCTGTGAACAGCATGCCCCGCAGCGCCGGTGCAAACGGCGAGGGCTCGACGTTTGCGCCGTAGCTCGCGGCGACGTGTTCGGCCACGGCGTCTGCCTGCTGCGCGGCCAATCCGCCCTGCTTGACCGGGAAGTCGACGGCGTCGCCCGCGGCGTAGACGTCATCAAGCCCCGGTACCCGTCCGTACTCGTCCACCGGGATGAACCCCTGCGGCCGCGTCGACGGGACGCCTGCCAGCTCCGGTCCTTGCAGGATCGGCAGCGTGACGACGTAGTCGGTGGCCGGCGACTGCACCGCGATGCCGCCGCCCTGTGCCGACGTGTAATGCGTCGGGACATACTCGATCCCGGCCGCCGCCAGTAAGCGTGCGAGGCTGTCGCTGGCCTCATCGCCGAACAGCGCCAGAGGCCGAGCTTCCGGGCTGACGAGGCGCAGGCGGACTCGGTCGACGTGGCTGCGCGCCAGCTCACGCGCGGTCATCAGCGCCAGCTCGTACAGCGGCAACAGCCATCCGGTCGTGCTGGGCGCCGCGAACGTCACTACGTGCGCCTGGCCACCGCGGAGCCCGTCGAGCATCTCCGCGATCGCCTGGCCTGAGCCTTCGAGACCAAACACGATCGCATTGGGAGACGGCGAGATCTGCCGCGCGCCCGGCGCAAGGATCAGGGTGTCGAACTCGAGATCCGGCCCTGAGGCCATGCGCAGCTGGTGGGCGCCGTCGTCGACGGCCACGACCGTCCCCTGGACGAACTCGGCACCGGCCTCGGCGGCGATCTCCGCCAGGGAATAGCGAGTTGGCGATCCCAGGCCGAACGGTTGGGCGACGGTCATCGGCCGATCGATGAATGAGTCCTGTGGCGAAACCAGTGTCAGGTCGACGCGATCGCCCGCGAGGGCTCGGAGCGCCAGCAGCGCCTCCAGCCCCGCAACACCAGCGCCGGCGATGACAACAGAGGCAGATCTGAGGTTGTTGTGTGCAGTCATGTCACTCACCATGGGTTGTAGGCACCTGCATTTGCAGCTCGCATTGCGCTCACGTAGCCGGCGCGTTCGTACTCGGCACCGTCGGCCTCGGGCGGCACCGCAAGCAGGCCGCGGACGCGATCGAGGTCTTCGAAGCCCTTGCGAGACATCCAGCGCGTCAGGCCCTCGAGCAGCTCGGCGGCGTAGGCCGGCCCGTGCCGCAGCAGCGCAGATGTGGTCATCACCACGTCGGCGCCGGCAAGTAGATATCGGGCGACGTCGGCGGCAACTTCCACGCCGGACGTCGCGGCCAGCGACGCCCCCACCCTTCCCCGCAGGAGCGCAATCCAGGTCCGGGCGAGCCGGGCGTCTGCCGGGCTCGAGAGGTTGACGCTCGGCAGGACCTCGAGCTGCTCGGGGTCGATGTCGGGCTGCAGGAAGCGATTGAACAGCACGAGCCCGTCCGCGCCGGCCCGGTCCAGCGAAAGCGCCATCTCGCCGGGCGAGCTGAAATAGGGAGTGAGCTTCACCGCGACCGGTACCGTGACCGCCGCCTTGACTCGCTCCAGCACGTCGATGTGGCGCCGCTCGACTTCGCGACCCGACATCCGCAGGTCCCCGGGCAGGTAGTAGATGTTGAGCTCGATGGCGGCCGCGCCGGCGTCCTGCATGGCGCGGGCATATTCGGTCCACCCCTCGGGGGTGACGCCGTTCAGGCTCGCGATCACGGGAACGTCGACTGCCGACACCGCGCGCTGCAGCCGGACGAGATAGGCGCGCGGACCGACATCCTCCTCGACCACGCTGGGAAAGTAGTCGAGCGCCTCCGGGAAGCTGTCGGCGGTCTCCTCGACTAGCCGGATGGTTCGTGCCGCCTCCTCTCGCAGCTGCTCTTCGAACAGCGAGAACAGGACGATCGCGCCGACGCCGCCGTCCGCCAGGCGCCGGATCCCATCGAGGCTGTACGACAACGGTGAGGGGGACGCCACGAGCGGATTGCGCAGAGCGATGCCCAGGTAGTTGGTCGAGAGGTCCATCAGGCATCCCTCCGCGGGTTGGACGGAAACTCGCCGGCACCGCGGGTCGCCATCTCTTCGTACAGCCGCCATCGCTGGTCGACGACCTGCTGAGCGAGGCCGACCAGCCGCTCGGCCTCGGTCGGCTTAGCGGCGGCCAGGGCACGAAAGCGCAGCTCGCCCTTGCGGTAGTCCGCCAGCGACATCCGCGGCCTGGGCGAGTCGAGCAGGAACGGATTGCTACCGTCCGCGGCCGCCACCGGGTCATACCGGATCAGCGGCCAGTGGCCGCTCGCGACCGCGCCGTATTGCTGCCCGAGCCCGTCGCGCATGTCGTAGCCATGGGCGACGCAGTGGCTGTAGGCGATGATCAGTGACGGTCCCTCGTAGGCCTCGGCTTCGCGGAACGCGCGCAGGGTCTGCTGGGGATCTGCGCCGAACGCGACCCGCGCCACGTACACGTCTGCGTACGCGATCGCCTGCAAGGCGAGGTCCTTCGTGGGAACGCGCTTGCCCGCGGCGGCGAACTTCGCCACCGCCCCCAGCGGCGTCGCCTTGGACATCTGACCGCCCGTGTTGGAGTACACCTCGGTGTCCATCACCAGCACGTTGACGTTCTTGCCGCTGGCCAGCACGTGATCGAGACCGCCGGAGCCGATGTCGTAAGCCCAGCCATCGCCGCCGACGATCCACACGCTGCGGCGGAGCAGGTGGTCGAGGACGCTGCGCAGGTCCTGGACCGCGGGACCGTCCAGCTCGTCCAAACGGCGCTGGAGCGCCGCGATCCGTTCGCGCTGGGCCCGCAGCTCGGACTCGCTGACCTGGGGGGCGGACAGGATCTCGTCGACCAGGTCGGCTCCCACCGGGTCACGCAGCTCGGATAGGCGACGGTGGGCGAGCTCGGTGTGGCGGTCCGCCGCGAGGCGCAGCCCCAGCCCGAACTCGGCGTTGTCCTCGAACAGCGAGTTCGACCACGCCGGACCGCGCCCGTCCCCGTTGACCGTCCATGGCGTCGTCGGCTGGTTTCCGCCGTAGATCGACGAGCAGCCGGTGGCGTTGGCGACCGTCAACCGGTCGCCGAACAGCTGCGAGAGCAGTTTCACATACGGCGTCTCACCGCACCCGGCGCAGGCGCCGGAGAACTCGAACATAGGCTCGAGGAACTGCGTTCCGCGCACGGTGCCGAAATCCACGCGTGTCCGCTCGTTCACCGGCAGCCGCTCGAAGAATGAGATGTTCTGCCGCTCGCGGGCCAGCAGCGGCTCCAGCGCGTCAAGGTTGATCGCCTTGTGCGCCGGCTCGTCGGCGGCCGACACCGGACAAGCCTCCACGCATAGCCCGCAGCCGGTGCAGTCCTCGACGTACACCTGCAGCGTATACCGCGCATCGGGTAGGCCTGCGCCGTTGAGCTCCGCGGAGCGGAACCCATCGGGCGCGCCTTCCAGGCGGTCCGGCTCGTAGTAGCGAGAGCGGATCACGCTGTGCGGGCAGACGAAGCTGCAGTTGCCGCATTGGATGCAAAGCTCGGGATCCCAGACCGCGACGATGTCCGAGATCCTGCGCTTCTCGTACTTGGTGGTGCCGCTCGGATAAGTGCCGTCGACTGGCAGCGCGCTGACCGGCAGCTGATCGCCGTGCCCGGCCATCATCGCCGCGGTTACCGTGCGGACGAACTCGGGTGCGTCCGCGGGCACGAGTTGGGGCGCCTCCAGGCGGGACGAGACTTCGTCGGGGATTGCGATGCGATGCAGCGCTTCCAGTGAGCGGTCCACCGCTTCGATGTTGCGCTTGACGACGTCGGCGCCGCGCTTGCCATACGTCTTCTCGATCGACGCCTTGATCGCCGTGATCGCCTGGTCGCGCTCGAGCACCCCCGAAATCGCAAAGAAGCACGTCTGCAGCACCGTGTTGGTCCGCCGGCCCAGGCCCGCCTCGCGGGCGATCCGCCCGGCATCGATCGCAAACAGCTTGATCTGCTTGGCGAGGATCTTCTCTTGCACCGGGCGCGACAGCGCGTCCCAGACGCGATCGGGATCCTCCGGGCAGTTGAGTAGCAGTGTCGCGCCCTGGGCCGCGCGATCGAGCACTTCGGAACGCTCGATCAGCCCGAACTGGTGGCAGCCGACGAAGCTGGCGGCCGAAACGAGATACGGAGCGTGGATCGACCGGGGGCCGAACCGCAGATGCGAGACCGTCTGCGAGCCGGACTTCTTGGAGTCGTAGACGAAGTAGCCCTGGGCGTGCAGGTTGGCGGCGTCGCCGAGGATCTTGATCGTGTTCTTGTTGGCGCCGACCGTTCCGTCAGAGCCGAGTCCGAAGAACACGGCGCGGACGGTCTCCTCGGGCTCGATGTCCACCGACGCGTCGTAAGCAAGGCTCGTCGCCGAGACGTCGTCGTTGATCCCGATCGTGAAGCGCCGCTTGGGCTGCTCGCGCGCGAGCTCCTCGAACACCCCGGCCACCATCCCCGGCGTGAATTCCTTGGACGACAAGCCGTAGCGACCGCCGATCACTCGCGGCAGCGCCTCGCGCTCGCCGGCCATGTGCGCCTCGCTGAGGGCGGCCATCACATCCAGATACAGCGGTTCGCCGAGCGAGCCCGGCTCTTTGGTGCGGTCGAGTACCGCCACCCGCCGCACGGTCTGCGGAAGCGCGCGCTCCAGCTCGGTAGCCGGGAAGGGCCGATACAGCCTGACCTGGGCGACGCCGACGCGCTCGCCCCGCGACTGCAGGAAGGCGACCGTCTCCCGCGCGGTCTCGCCGCCGGAACCCATCACCACCAGGACCCGCTCTGCCTCCGGATGGCCGCTGTAGTCCACCAACCGGTAATGCCGGCCGGTCCGTTCGCCCAGACGGTCCATCGCGCCTTGCACCACACCGCCCACGCGCGCGTAGAACGGATTCACCGTCTCGCGCGCCTGGAAGTAGATGTCGGGGTTCTGTGCCGTGCCGCGAATGAACGGTCGCGCGGGCGACAGCGCGCGAGCGCGATGCGCACGGACGAGTTCGTCGGAGATCAGCGCGCGGACGTCGTCGTCGCCCAGGGTGTCGATCGTCTGCAGCTCGTGTGAGGTGCGAAAGCCGTCGAAGAAATGCAGGAACGGCACCCGCGTCTCGAGCGTCGCGGCGTGCGCCACGAGCGCGAAGTCGTGCGCCTCCTGAACGGACGCGGCGGACAACATCGCAAACCCGGTTTGGCGGACCGCCATCACGTCCGAGTGGTCGCCGAAGATCGAGAGCGCCTGCGCTGCCAGTGAGCGCGCGGCCACGTGCATCACCGCCGAGGTCAGCTCACCGGCAATCTTGTACATGTTCGGGATCATCAGCAGCAGTCCCTGGGAGGCCGTGAACGTGGTCCCGAGCGCCCCACCTTGCAGCGCGCCGTGAAGCGCTCCCGCGGCACCCCCCTCGCTCTGCATCTCGACCACTTCGGGCACTGTTCCCCAGAGGTTCGTCCGCCCCTTGCTCGACCACTCGTCGGCCAGCTCGGCCATCGGCGAGGAGGGCGTGATCGGGAAGATGCAGCAGACTTCGCTGCAGCGGAAGGCGACCGATACGGCGGCTTCGTTGCCGTCAACGGTGGCGCGCATCAGGACAACTCCACGGTCGGGTCCGAGGGCGCCACGAACGCGTATTGCGGGTCAGGTGCTTCGTCGGCCACCATCTCGATCGAGTGCACGGGGCACTGCTCGAAGCAGGCCTGACAGCCCGTGCACCGGTCATAGTCGAACCGGTAGCGCAGGCCCGGGCCGAGCTTGATCACCGCGTCTTCGGGACAGGCGCCGAGGCAGCCGTCGCACTCGATGCAGTTCCCGCACGACAGGCAGCGCCGCGCCTCGAACACGGCCTCTGCGGGTGACAGACCCCCGACGACCTCGTCGAAGCCGCCGAGCCGCGATTCGGGCGCAAGCTCGGGCTGCTGCCGACGGGGATGATCGCCGAAGTACCACAGGTTCAGGAGCTCGAACTCGGCCTGCGGGTGCTTGGGCGCGGGCGTGTACGACCAGTCACGCAGCCACGCGTCGATCTCGCGCGCGGCGCGCTTGCCGTGGCCGACGCCCACGGTCACGGTGCGCTCCGACGGGACCATGTCGCCGCCGGCGAACACGCCGTGGCTTCCGGTCATCAACGAGCGCGACACCTGCACGGTCCCGTCGCGGTCGAATTGCACCCCCGGCACGCTTCGCAGGAACTCCGTGTCACTCTCCTGGCCAAGCGCCAGGATCACGGTGTCCGCCGACAACGTCTCCAAACGGCCAGTCGGTTGGGGATAGCCGGACTCGTCGAGCTCCATCTCCTCGACCTGCAGCTCGGAGCCCTCCAACGCCTTGATCGTCCGCAGCCAGTTGATCCGTACTCCCTCCCGCTCGGCGTCCTGCGCCTCCTCTTCGTGGGCGGGCATCTGCGCGCGTGTGCGGCGGTAGACGATCAGCGCCTCCTCCGCCCCCATTCGCCGCGCGACTCGCGCTGCATCCATCGCGGTGTTGCCGCCGCCGTAGACGGCCACTCTGCGCCCGATCACGGGCCGGTCACCGGCGGCGACCCCACGCAGGAACGACACGGCGTCCACGATGCGCCCGGCGTCCGCCGCCGGAATGTCGACCCGCTTGGACAGGTGAGCGCCGACCGCGACGAACACCGCGTCGAACGCTCCCTCACGACGTTCCCTCTCCAGGTCCTCGACCCGGTGATTGCTCGTGAAACGAACGGCGAGCGCCGCGATCCGCTCGACCTCGCCCGCGATCACGTCCCGGGGCAGCCGATAGGCCGGGATCCCGTAGCGCATCATCCCGCCGGGCTCGGGTCCCGCATCGCGAATCTCGACCTCGTGCCCGAGACGCGCGAGGTGGTACGCGGCTGAAAGCCCGCTGGGCCCCGCCCCGACCACCAGCACGCGCATGCCGCTGCGAACCGACGGGGGATCGAATTGCCAGCCCTTCTCGAGCGCCAGATCCCCCAGGAACCGCTCGACGGCGTGAATCGAGATCGGACTGTCGAGCTCCGCGCGGTTGCAGACGCTCTCACACGGGTGGTAACAAACGCGACCGTGGATCGCCGGGAACGGGTTATCCGCAGTCAGCAGCCGCCACGCCTGCTCGTACTCGCCCACCTTGACGTGGGCCATCCAGCCCTGGATGTTCTCGCCGGCGGGACAGCCGGCGTTGCACGGCGGCAGGAGATCGACGTAGACCGGGCGTTCGCGCCGGACCGGCCCCGTGCGAGAGCGACCGTGCTCGAGATCGGTCAGCGGCGTGATGTCCGCGGCCGAGCGAGCGGGCGGTGGCGGCGGGCGGCGCTCGGCCCGCTGCCGGTGTCGTGACTGGGAAGGCATCTGCACAGACCTCGGCAGCGGCTACCGCGGAGCCGCGATTGCGGCCTGGGCAGCCGCCACGCGAGCGATCGGAAGACGGAAAGGCGAGCAGCTGACGTAATCGAGTCCCACGTCGTGGAAGAAGCGAATCGACTCGGGATCACCGCCATGCTCGCCGCAGACACCGAGCTCAAGCTCGGGCCGCGCTTGGCGCCCTCTCTCCACGGCAATCCGGACGAGCTCGCCTACTCCCGCATGGTCGATCGTCGCAAACGGGGAGCCATCGACGATCTTCTCCTCCACGTAGCGCGGGATGATCCGACCCTCGATGTCATCGCGGGAGAAGCCGATCCCGCACTGGGTCAGGTCGTTGGTGCCGAACGAGAAGAAGTCGGCATAGTGAGCGATGCGATCGGCGATGAAGCATGCACGAGGGAGCTCGATCATCGTCCCCACACCGAAGTCGGTTCCGTAGCTGAGTCCCTCTTCCTCGGCGACCGACACCACGCGCTTGCGGACCAGCTCGAGCTCCCGGTCGTAGGCGACCAGCGGGATCATGATCTCCAGGTGGGGCGCGCGGCCGGTTCGGTCACGCACCGCGATTGCGGCACGGGCGATCGCCCGCACCTGCATCTCGTACACCTCTGGCTCCATCACGCCGAGCCGCACGCCGCGCGTTCCCAGCATCGGATTGGTCTCCTCGAGCGATCGCACCCGATCGAACTGGCCTTCGAGGTCCGGCAGACGGGGGCTGCGGTCAATCCGCGCGCGCACGATCTCCTCCAGCAGCTCGAACCGGTCGGGCAGGAACTCGTGAAGCGGCGGATCGAGCAGGCGGATCGTCACCGGCCATCCCGCCATCGCCTCGAACAAACCCTCGAAGTCGCTCTGTTGCAGCGGCAGCAGCTCATCGAGCGCGGCCCTCCGGCCGACCTCGTCCTCGGCCATGATCATCGCCCGCATCTTTGGCTGCCGATCAGCGGCCATGAACATGTGCTCGGTCCGGCACAGCCCGATGCCCTCGGCGCCGAATCGGTGCGCGCGGGTGGCGTCCTCTGGAGTGTCTGCGTTCGCCCGCACGCCGATCTGGCGCAGCTCGTCGGCCCACCGCAGGATGGTCTCGAAGCGGGCGTCGATGTGGGCCTCGACGAGCGGGACGTCGTCGGTGGTGATCACGCCCTGCGTCCCATCGATCGCGATGAAGTCGCCCTCGTGCAGGATCAGGTCGCCGATCCGCACTTCGCCTGCCTTGAGATCGACGTCCAGAGCAGCCGCACCGGTGACCGCGGGTCGGCCCATGCCGCGCGCCACCAGCGCCGCGTGCGAGGCCTTGCCGCCCTCCGAAGTCAGGATGCCGACCGCGGCATGGAAGCCGGCGACATCGTCGGCCTCGGTGAACGGCCGCACGAGGACCACCGCCTTGCCCTCGGCCGCCTGCGCGACGGCGTCCGGCGCCGTGAACACGATCGTGCCCTTAGCCGCTCCCGGCGAGGCCGCGACTCCGTGAGCGATCACCGAGTAGCGCGCCGTGGGGTCGAACGACGGGTGCAGGAGCGCCTCGAGCGCTCCGGCGTCGATCGTGGCGACCGCCTCGGCCTTGCTCAACATCCGCTCCTCGAACGCATCTACCGCGAAGCGCACCGCGGCCTGCGCGGGCCGCTTCGCGCTCCTGGTCTGAAGCATGAACAGGCGCCCCTCCTCGACCGTGAACTCGGTGTCCTGCATGTCCTTGTAGTGGGCCTCGAGCTTGCGCAGGATCTCGGTCAGCTGATCGGCCATGTCCGGCATCCAGCCGCGCAGCTCGGAGAGATCGCTTGGCGTGCGCACCCCCGAGACCACGTCCTCGCCCTGCGCGTTGGCCAGAAAGTCGCCCGACGGCGTGGACGCGCCGGTGACCTCGTCGCGGCTGAACGCCACGCCTGAACAGGACGACTCGCCCTTGTTGCCGTACACCATCTGCTGCACGTTGACCGCGGTTCCCCAGTCATCGGGCAGCCGGTTGATCCGCCGGTACTGCACGGCCCGGTCGCCCATCCACGAATCGAACACCGCCCGGATCGCCTGCCTCAACTGCTCCTGCGGGTCGGTCGGGAAGTCGTAGTACGACTTGAAGCTCTCGGTCATCTCGCGCAGCGCGTCGGCGTCGAGCTCGGTGTCGAGCGTCGCGCCGCGCTCGCGCTTGACGCGCGCGATCTCGTCCTCGAACCGCTCACCCGGGACCCCGCGCACGACGTTGCCGAACATCTGCACCAGGCGGCGGTAGCAATCCCGTGCGAACCGCTCATCCCCGGTGCGTGCCGCCAGGCCGGCGGTCGACTCGTCGTTCAAACCGAGGTTCAGAACCGTGTCCATCATTCCGGGCATCGACACGCGCGCGCCGGAGCGCACCGACACGAGCAGCGGATCCTCGGCGTCGCCGAGTCGCTTACCAGCTCGCTTCTCGAGTGACTCGAGCGCTGCCGCCACCTGCGCGTCCAAGCCCTCGGGCCAGGTCCGGCTGTCGCGCATGTAGGCGACGCAGGCCTCGGTCGTGATCGTGAATCCGGCAGGGACCATGTCGGGCCCAAGGATGCGCGTCATCTCGGCAACGCCTGCGCCCTTTCCGCCCAGCAGGTTGCGCATCTCCCGCGAGCCCTCGCCAAAGCCGTACACCCACTTGTGGGTCATAGCCGGGGTCTTCGTGGCGCTCTTTGTTTCGAGTTGAGTGGTCATGTCGTCTCCCAGACGCTCTGCGGGTCGCCATCGGTGCCTCGCATAGTCTTGGCCGTCCGGCGTGCGCCCGAATCCGTTCGCGTCCGTAGCCCCCTACGTAGTTTTCCCCCGGGTTTCCCGGACTCGCACGCTGGCCGAGCCCTCCCCGCACGGCTACCTTCATCGACATGACTCGCGGCGCTAGACGGGCATCGTGGCCGCTGGTGGCGGCAGCCGCGGTCGGCGGGATCGGCGAGTTGGTCCGTCGCCGTAGATCGGCGCACGCCACGCCGCCCGCGACGCCACCCCCGCCGCCGCTGACCACGCAATCGAGCCCCGGACAGATCGCCGATCTTCAGCAGGCGTTTGGCGCAGACATGGGCCCGCCGTCGGGCGC
>DASYFZ010000187.1:0-3962 GCA_036000295.1 Solirubrobacteraceae bacterium | reverse complement strand
TTCTTCTTCTGGGGCATGATCGATGACCCCGACGCCCAGGCGTCGGAGACCTCCGCAAACCCGAACTCTTCGCTTGACCACAGCACGATCTCGGCGCCGAGCCTTGACATATGGGTTGCGCACGTGGCGGCTGCGGCGAGGAAGTCGAGCACGAAGTCGCGATTGGAGACGGCGTCGATCGAATTGGGGGCCACGCCCGCGAAGCCCAGCTCGCGCGCGACCTGTTCGCGGTCGGTGTCGAAGTTGACGCCGGCCAGGGCGCCCGCGCCGAGCGGCAGCGGGCCAGTCGCGGCGATCACCGAATCGAACCGAGCGCGGTCGCGCATGAGCATCCAGAAGTACGCGAGCAGATGGTGGCTGAGATAGACAGGCTGCGCGCGCTGCAGGTGGGTGTAGCCCGGCATCGGCCAGTCCAGGTGCGCTTGCGCCTGGTCGGCGATCGTGCCGGCAAGCGCCTCGATCCGGGACACGGCGTCGCGAGCCGCCTCGCGGACAAACATGGCCACATCGGTGGCGACCTGGTCGTTGCGCGAGCGGGCCGTGTGCAGTTTGCCGCCGACGGTCCCAACGATCTCGGTCAGCCGACGCTCGATCGCCATGTGGATGTCCTCGTCGCCGTCGGCGAACGGGAATGACCCGGTCTCGAGCTCGTGCTGCACCTGGTCGAGCCCCCGGTGCAGCTCGTCGCGCTCGTCGCCGGAGATGATCCCGCGCGAAGCGAGCATTGCCGCGTGTGCCCGCGACTGCGCCACGTCGTACGGAGCCAGCCGTCGGTCGAACGCGATCGAGTCGTTCAAGGCCCGGAAGGCGGGATCCTGAGGCTCTGAGAAGCGCGACATCCTAAGTCCGCGGGTGGGCGGGTTGGAGTACCCGCCGCAGCGCCTCCCCCACCTGCTCCACCTGCCCTTCGGTCATCTGTGGAAAGAACGGCAGGGCGATCGAACGCGCCGCGACGTCCTCGCACACCGGGAACTCACCCTCGCGGTGGCCGAACTGCTCCCGGTAGTAGGTCATCAGGTGAACGGCGGGGAAATACGGCTTGCTCGGAATTCCCAGCTCGGCCAGCGCTCGCACGCAGCCGTCGCGATCGACGCCCCGCGGCAGCTGCACCACGAACACGAACCAGCCGCGGCGGTTACCGTCGGCATCCGGGCAGGGCAGCTGCAGCCCTTCGATGCCGGCAAGCGCCTCGCGATAGGCGTTGGCCACCCTCGCGCGGGCGGCGAGCATCTCGTCCAAGCGCTCGAGCTGCGCAAGCCCCAGGGCACACGCTATGTCAGACAGCCGGTAGTTGAAGCCCAGCCGGTCGTGGTCGAGCCAGCCCATGTCCGGCGCGCGGCCCTGATTTCGCTCTGAGTCGATGCGCTCCTTGAGCGTCGCATCGGCCATCGTGACGATGCCGCCTTCTCCGGTCGTCATCTGCTTGTTGGCGTAGAAGCCGAATACGGCCGGGTGCCCGCGACCGCCCACGACGGTCCCGTCGGCGTGGACCGCGCCCAGCGCTTCGCAGGCGTCCTCGACGATCGGCACGCCCAAACGCTCGAACGCCGGCATGGCGGCCGGGTAGCCGAATATGTGTACGGGCATCAGCGCTGCCGTGCGATCGGTGATCGCGGCCGCGGCGGCATCGGGGTCGAGGTTCAGGGTCACCGGGTCGATGTCGGCAAACACCGGCCGTGCGCGCTCGTAGACCGCCACGTTGGCGCTGGCCACAAACGAGAACGGGCTGGTGACGACCTCGGTCCCGTCGGTTACGCCGACGGCGCGCAGCGCCAGGTGCAGCCCGGCGGTGCCGCTGGACACCGCGCTCGCGTGCGCCACACCGATGCGCGCCGCGAACGCCTCCTCGAACTGTCCGAGCGCCGGCCCCAGCGACAGGCGTCCGGAGCGGAGCACATCGAGCACGCGCTCCTCCTCCGCGGCGCCCAGCACCGGCTGGGCAAGCGGAATCGCCTCGCTGCTCACGGGGCTCGCGGTCGCGCGGCCGGTGGTCACGACCCGGGAGCCGAGGCGGCCTTGCGGCGTGGAATCGCGCGGCCGGCCTGCATGCCGTACTCGAGTGAGTCGACGAGCGCCTCCCACGAGGCCTCGATCACGTTCTCCGAAACGCCGATCGAGCCCCACACCTGATCGCCGTCGGACGAGTCGAGCAGCACGCGAGTGACTGCGTCGGTGCCCTTCGTCTCGTCGAGGATGCGGACCTTGAAGTTGACGAGGTCGATGTCGCGCAGATGGGGATGGATCTCGACCAGCGCCTCGCGCAGTGCTCGGTCGAGCGCGTGCACGGGCCCGTTGCCCTCGGCGGTGCGCACGTAGCGCTCGCCGTCGACCCAGATCTTGATCGTCGCCTCCGTCTCGACGCGGCCGTCGGCGCGCTTCTCGACGATCGCGCGCCACGACTCAAGGCGGAACAGCGGCTCGTACTCGCCGGTCTCCTTGCGAAGCAGCAGCTCGAACGAGCCATCCGCGGCTTCGAAGTGGTAGCCGCGGTGCTCGAGCTCCTTGACTCGGGCCACCACCCGGGCGGCGTCCTCGTCATCGAGCGAGATCCCTGCGTCACGCGCTCGCGCATGCACGGTCCCCTTGCCCGACAGCTCGGAGATCAGCAGCTCCCGGCGGTTCCCGACGACGTCGGGTTCGATGTGCTCGAACGTCGCCGGGTCGGCGTTGACGCCGGCGACGTGCATACCGCCCTTGTGGGCGAACGCGTTGCGACCGACGTACGGCTGGTCGGGATCGGGCGTGAAGTTGAGCAGCTCGTCGATGTAGTGCGCCGTCGGGGTCAGCGCGGCTAGCTGCGCCGCGCTCACGCACTCGTGGCCGAGCTTGAGCTGGAGATTCGGGATGATCGTCACGAGGTTGGCGTTGCCGCAGCGCTCGCCGTACCCGTTGATCGTCCCCTGTACGTGGGTCGCTCCGCGCCGCACGGCGGCCAGCGAATTTGCGACCCCGCATCCGGCGTCGTCGTGGCAGTGGATGCCGACGCGCGCGCTCTCGGATGCAAGCTCCCCGACGACCGCGTCCATCACCAAGGCGATCTGGTCGGGCAGCGTGCCGCCGTTGGTGTCGCAGCACACTACGGTCTCTGCGCCCGCACCGGCCGCGGCGCGCAGGCACGCGATCGCGTACACCGGATCATCGACATAACCGTCGAAGAAGTGCTCGGCGTCGTAGAGCACCCGCTTTCCCTGACTGACCAGGAACGCAATCGAGTCCGAGATCATCCGCAGGTTCTCGTCGCGGTCGACCTTTACGACCTTCTCCAGATGCAGCCCCCAGCTCTTGCCCACGAGCGTGCAGACCGGCGCGAAGCAGTCGGCCAGGATCCGCAGCGCCGGATCGTCGGACGCCTCGCGTACGTCGCGCCGGCGCGTCATCCCGAACGCGGCGATCGATGCGTGCTCGAAGGTCTCACCGGCAAGCAGCTCGAACAGCTCGAGCTCCTTAGGATTGGAGCCCGGGAACCCGGCCTCGATCAGATCGATTCCGAGCTCGTCGAGACGGTGGGCGACACGCATCTTCTCCTGCGCGGACAAGGACATTCCCTCCCCCTGCATCCCATCGCGGAGGGTCGTGTCGTAGAGCTCGATCGGGTTCATGCCGTCTTCGTCGGCAGCTTCACCACGTCGCCCCACTCCGCATAGCGCGGATCACGGCCGTGCAGCGCGTCGTCGAACACGCGCTGAAGCTCGGTGGTGATCGGGCCCGGGCGTCCGTTGCCGATCGCGTGGTCGTCGATCTCGCGAGCGGGAACCAGCTCCGCGGCCGTTCCGGACAGGAAGACCTCGTCGGCGAGATACATCTCGGCGCGTGCCAGGTTTCGCTCGACGACCTCGTAGCCCAGATCGCGGGCGATCTGGATGATCGACTTGCGGCTGATGCCGTCGAGGATTCCGGCCGTCTGCGGCGGCGTGTAGATCACGCCCTCGCGCACGAGGTAGATGTTCTCGCCTGAGCCTTCG
>DASYFZ010000142.1:0-11249 GCA_036000295.1 Solirubrobacteraceae bacterium | reverse complement strand
GCGCCGGGGTTGTGCTCGAGGAAGGACTCGCTCAGGACGCGCGCCCACGGGAGGTAGTCGCTGGTCACGACCGTCCCCGCCGCGTAGGTGGTTGCTGTTCGCGCGCCGTCGCTCATCACATCTGCACGTAGCCGGTCGCCTCGCCGGGACTGCGCACGACCTGCGAGACCTTGTTGGAGTAGTTGCCCTCAATCGTCTGGATGTCGCCGTTTGGCAGCACCTTGTCGACGATCCCGACGTGGTGGTCGCCGAACACGATCAGGTCCCCGGGCGTGGGGGTGACGCCAGGGCCGTTGGGGATTGCGCGGCCGGTCTGCTGAGCCCACGACCAGATGTCTCCGACGTAGCCGAGCCCCTGGCCGGAGCTGCCGATCGGCTCACCCGCCTGCCGGGCAACCCACGAGGCGAAGTACGCGCACCACGGCTCGCCGGCGGCGGCGCCGGACGTTGCGGTGCGGTACATCGAGATCGCGGGACCGTCGTTTGACCCCGGCGGCTGCTCGGACTGGCCGATCTGGCTCTCGGCGATCTGCACCATGGTGTTGCCGGCGCCTGATCCCGAGGTCACACCCTGGGTGCCCATCGCTCCCTGGAGCGTGCTGGCGAAGGTGGCGCCGGTCGTGCCGGTGCCCGTCGGCGAGGTCGTAGCCGGCGTCGGAGTGATCGGCTGTGCCGCGGCGGTGGGAAACAGCGCGGCCTCGAGCTGTGAGACGCGCGCGATCGCGGTATCGAGGGACATCGCCTCTGTAGTCGGCACTGCGACCTGGTCCTTAAATCACGCGGGGCGGGCGCCCTACGGCAGCCCGCCCCGCTCCGGTTCCCTCGACGGATCGGACGTGGTGTATGTGGCCCCGCAACGGATGCGAGTCGGGACGGTCGCGGGGCGTTTGTTGTTCTCGGCAGCGGTCAGTAGCGAACTGGCCGCGGGCGAGCTTGTGTCGTCGACTTCGGGCCTCACCAAGACACCCGTGGACGAAAGCTTTGGGGTTCGTTGGGTCCGGGCGACGGCTAGCCGCCGCCCGGCCCTACGAAATGTGACTACTGCAGGAGCTTGAGGACAAGCTGCGGCTGCGAGTTCGCCTGAGCGAGCATCGCGGTGCCGGCCTGCTGCAGGATCTGCTGCTGGGTCAGCGTCGTCATCTCGGAAGCCATGTCGACGTCCTGGATGCGGCTGTTCGAAGCGGACAGGTTCTCCTTGGTGGAGGAAATCGCGTCCGAGGTGTACTGCAGACGGTTCTGGACCGCACCAAGCGTCGCCGCCTGGTTCGAGACGTTGCCGATGGCAGTGTCCAGCGTGCTCAGCGCGTTCGCCTGTGACAGGTCGAACACGGTGCCGCCGCCGGCGGCCTGCGACCAGCTGAAGCCGGTCACACCGAGGCCGGTCGAGCCCTCGACGTCAGCGAACGAAGCCGACAGGGTGTCGCCGCTGTTGGCGCCCACCTGGAAGGTGACGCCGTTAGCGCCGCCAGCCGTGCCGTTGAGCAGGTTGATGCCGTTGAACGTCACGGCGCCGCGCTGCCGGTCGACTTCCTGCGTCAGCTGGTTGACTTCGTTCTGGATGTCCGTCTTGTCGCCGCTCGAGAGGTCGCCGTTCTGGTACTGCACGGCGAGCTCACGGACGCGCTGGAGCATGCTCTGCACGTTGTTCAGCGAGCTCTCGGCGGTCTGAACCATCGAGGTCGCGTCGCCGACGTTCCGGCTGGCCTGGTCGAAACCGTTGACCTGGCTGGTCAGGCCCTGGCTGATCGCGTAGCCAGCGGCGTCGTCCGCCGCGGTGTTGATCCGCAGGCCCGAAGACAGACGCTGCATCGCCGTCGAAACCGCGTTCTGTGAAGCAACGAGGTTGCGGTGGGTGTCCATCGCCGAGATGTTGGTGAGAATCGAAAGGGACATTGGTTACACCTCCATGGTGTTAGTTGTTTGGGGTTTGTCCCCCGGCTGCTCCTTGCTGCCGGTCTCTCCGGTTATCGCCCTGGGCCGGGTCCTCTTGAGGGGGTGTCCAGAAGTATCTGGACGCTTTCGGGAAAAGTCTCCGTTTACAGGACTTTTCTGAGAACAGCGCGACCGGTGGGCCGGTCATTCTGGGGGCGGCATATCCCCCAACTCGATCGCTCCGCTCCCCGCCTTTGGGCAAAAGCTGCGTGGGACGAGGTTTTGGCCCAGAACCGCCTCGGTGGGATTACGGTTTTGGGCGAAATGCGGGTGAACGCGTCGCTACGCGGACACGTCGACGTGCAGGCCGCCGTCGGCGTCCTCGTCGAAGCTGCCGGCGTCGTAGTCCTCCCAAGACGCATCGTCGGCTGGTGTCTCACCGTGAATGCTCACGGTCGCGTCCGGGCGCGGGCGGCGCTTGCCGCCGTTGTAGCCCCCGGCGCCTTCATCGCGCTGGCGCTCCCGGTCGATCTTGCCGGCCATCGGGGACGGCGCCACCGGCGGGATGTTCGGGGCCTGGGGGATGATCGGATGAATCGGGTCCATCTCGTCCTACCTCCGGTCCGACGAATAGCGCGGGCTAGCTCCCTGACTGCTCGGCAGCCGGTGCCTGCGGGATCACGCGGCCTGCCTCGGCCGCCGCGCGGAGCTCCGCCACCATCAGATGGCGCCACACGGTCACAGCGCACCCCCACGCGACGACATAGCCGGCGACGCCTGCCGCGAGCGCTCTGGCGCCGGCGATCGCGAACGGCACCTGGGCCTTGTGCGCCATGTAGCCGGCGATCATGAACCCGATCAGCCCGCCCCAGCCCTTGGCCATGCGGATCTGCGCCCGGGCGCGAGGGTGGTTGGCGACGCTGGGTCCGCCGTCGCCGGCGCCCTTGCCCTTCTTGCCCTTCTTGTCCTTGCCTGGCTTGTCGTCCTTCTTGCTCATCAGAGGCTCCTGGGGGAGTCGGCGCTAGCGCTGGCTGGGGTTGGCACGGCGAGACGGCAGCTGCTGCACCGCCGCGTTACCAGACGTCTTGGTCTTGGCCAGCGCAGCGCGCTGGCACTCGAACACGAAATGGATCAGGCGCTGACGGTCGGCGCTCGAGATGTCGTCGAACACGAGCGCCCGGCGGCCCTGCTCGTCGTTGCGCACGACGTGCGCGCGACCCTCGATAGGCGCCAGGTTGGCGCCGAGATGCAGGCTGAAGCGCACCGACGAGTCCAGCGGCAGGTCCGGGCCCGTCAGCAGCATGCCGCCGCCGCTGACGTCGATGGCGTGAGTGTTGATCGCCTCGCCGTGAAGGCCGATCGCAAGCACGACCGGCTGCACCGCGTCGACGCGCACGAACTCCCGGCGCTGCACGACCTCGCGCTCGGCCGCAACCGTGAAGCGCACCAGATCGCGCCCCTCGAGCGTGGCCTCGCCGCTGAAGCGGACCAGCCCCTGCGTCGAGACGTATTCGAGCGACAAGGGTTCATTTGAGTCGCCCCGCAGGTCCTCGGCCTCGAGCATCAGCACCAGGACGAGCTGGTCGCCGCGCTCGAACACACGCACGGGAACCTGCTCGCCACCGGGAGTGGTGAGCTTGCCCTCCTTGCCGCCGGAGATCAGGCGGACAACGTTGTCCGGGAGCCCGCCGGCGTCGGTCATGGCAGGAGGCGAGCCGCCAATGAGGTCGGGTCCGACGCTGACAGCGCGCTGTCGAGCACGAGCCCGTCGTGGACGTAGGCGATCGGCACACCGCTGATGTGCGCGAGCTCGGCCGCGACGCCGAGCTGGTCGGCCTCGTCGGCGTGAGTGACCGCGATACCGTCGACGCCCAGAGCCGCGAAGCTCTCGACGAGCCGCTTGGCGGCGTGCACGCTGAACGTGGCCGGAATCGTGATGTACAGAGCGTCGAGGTCCAGCGAGCTCAGCTCGACGGCGAGCGCCTGGATTGCGGCCTCGTCGCGGGGGCTGGTCGCGGGCGTGTCGACGACGACCATCCCGTTCTGGCGGCCGCTCTGGACGGCGGCGTTGGCGTCGTGTGCGGTGGGAGCGACCGTGACCCAAGTGCTCTGGCCCTTCAGCAGGTCCTTGACCTCGGCGCCCCAGTCCTCACCGCCGAGTGCAACAACGCTTGCGGCCAGCGTGCTGGCGCGAGCGTAGGCCGCGGCGAGAGAAGCGGTGCAGCGGGTCTTGCCGGAGCCGCCGGCGCCGACGAAGGCGATGGCGGCGCCACCGGCGGGCAGCGACGATGACGCCGGAAGCGTCGAGGCGAGCGTCGCGCGGACGGCGTCGCGAAGGTTGCCGGCGGCAAGCGGGGAGCGGTGCGCGGCGGCCTCGTCGATCAGCTGCTGGGCCCAGCGCTCGCTGATCCCCTGCGAGACCAGCTCGTCGGCAAGGGCGGCGGCGTCGTCGCCATCGATCTGCCCGGTCTGCTGAGCGGCGAACGCGCGCTGAGCGGGGACCTGAACCGGCGCGGGGGTCTGCTGGGTGATGATCGGCTTGGGGCGGATGATCGGCTGCGGCGCGACGGCCCTGGCGGCTGCCGTGGCGGGCTGCGGGATCGCGACCGGCTCGGGCTCGACGGCGATCGGGGCGGCCTCGGGCTCGACCGCGATCGGGGCGGGCTCAGGCTCGACCGCGACCGGAGCGGGCTCGGGTGCGACGAACGGCTCGGGCTCGATCACGACCGGAGCGGGCTCGGGCGCGACGAACGGCTCGGGCTCGATCTCGACCGGAGCGGGCTCCGGCGTGAGGACGGGCTCGGGGAGCGCGACAGGCTCGGGCTGCGGCTCGACCGCGACCGGGGCAGGCTCGATCGCGACCGGCGCGGGCTCGACCGCGACCGGGGCAGGCTCGACCGCGACCGGGGCGGGCTCGACCGCGACCGGGGCGGGCTCAGCCGCGACCGGGGCGGGCTCAGCCGCGACCGGGGCGGGCTGCGGGGCCACGGGAGCCGGAGCGTCCGCAATCAGCCCGGCGGCCTCCTGCAGGCGCTCGACGAAGGAAGGGCCGGCAGGCTCGGAGGGCTGCGCAGGAATCACGGGAATCTCGGCGGCGTGGCGCTCGTAGCCGTTGAGCTCCGGCGCCATCGGCTCGTCGAACTCAGCGAACTCGTCGGGCAGTTCGTCGATCGCGCCGTCAATGCCGCCCGTGGGCACGTAGAAGGTCTCGATCAGGTTCGGGGTCTCGGGCCGCACCGGCTCGGCGGGCTCGATCGGCTCGTAGGCGAACTCGCCGGACTCCAGCGCGGGAAGCTCAAGCGTGACCTGCGGAGCGGGGTCGGAGTATGGGTCGTCAATCTCGTCGAGCAGGCTCTGGTCGACGTCGTGCTCGTCGTAGATGTCGACGCGCGGCTGCGGGGCCTGGGCGTCGACCTCAACGCACTTCTGGGCGAAGAAGCCGCCGACGCCGCCGGTCAGACCCTCGCGCTGGCGCAGGATGATCGCGTCGGGGCCAAGCTCCTCGCGGATCTGGGGGATCAGATCCTCGAGCTTGCGTCCCCGATAGGTCCGGACGCCCCTGAGCTCATCATGATGGCCGTTGGTCTGGGAGGGGGTCTGGCTCTGGGGGCTCATGCGGTGACGACTCCTATGGTTTCGACGCTAATGCCGGAGGCAACTTCGTTGTAAGAACAGACGGGCAGGTGCGGTACAGCCGCCTCGACCAGGCGCCGGACGTGCCTCCGGACGCGGGCCGAGCAGAGCAGCACGGGCCGGGCGCCGCCGCGGCCGGCGGCGTGCTCGGACTGGCTGCGCACGGCGCCGAGCACAGCCTGTGCCCGGGCCGGCTCCATTGCCAGGTACTCCCCATCGCTCGTCTGGGTGATCGAAGTCGCGAGCTCCTGCTCGATCGCCGGATCGAGCGTGATCACGCGCAACGTGTGTGTCGGGTCCAGATGCGGCGCGGTGATCGCGCGGCCCAGCGCCTGACGGGCGTATTCGGCGAGCAGGTTGGGGTCACGGGTGACCCTGGCCTTGTCGCCGACGGCCTCGACGATGGCGCCAAGATCGCGGATCGACACGCCCTCTGTCAGGAGGGCCTGCAGTACGCGCTGAATCTCTCCGAGCGAGAGGACGTCTGGCACAACCTCAGTAACGACAGCTTCGTTGATTTCCTTTAGCTGATCGAGCAACTGGCGCACGTCCTGACGCGTGAGCAGCTGGGCCGAGTGCTGGCGAATCGTCTCGGTCAGGTGGGTGACGATCACAGATTCGCCGTCGACGACCGTGTATCCAAGGGCCTCGGCCTCGGCGTGCTGTGACTCCGGAATCCAGGTGGCCGGCAGGCCGAAGGCGGGCTCGGTCGTCGGGATCCCCGGCAGCGACCCGACTGCGTCGCCCGGATCCATCGCCAGGTGGTGGCCGGCCATGATCGAGCCGCGCGCCACCGGCGTACCCCGGACCTTGAAGACGTACTCGTGCGAATCCAGGTCGATCTCGTCGTGGATGCGCACCGGCGGGATCACCATGCCGAGCTCGCCGGCGATCTGACGGCGGATCGAGGACACACGGCGGACCAGCGTGCCGCCGCCGCGGCGGTCGACCAGCGGGACCAGGCCGAAGCCGATGCCCAGCTCGAGCGGGTCGATCGGGAGCTCCTTCATGACCTCCTCGCGCGGAGCCGCGGGCAGCTCCGGCTTGTCGGCCGCCGGCACCGCAGCCGCGGCAGCCGCGGCCTCGAGCTCGTCGGGCATGCCGTTGCGCACAGCGCGCCCGATCGCGAGGAAGATGATCCCGATGAACAGGAACGGCAGCTTCGGCAGGCCCGGGACGAGCGCGAACAGGCAGATCACCGCGCCGGCGACCATCGGTGCCTTCCTCTGGCGCAGGATCTGGTTGGCGACGTCGCTTCCCAGGTCCTTCTCCGAAGCCGAGCGCGTGACGAGGATGCCGGTCGCGACCGAGATCAGCAGCGCCGGGATCTGGGCGGCGAGGCCGTCACCGACGGTCAGCAGCGAGTAGTGGTGCGTGGCCTCTCCGAACGGAAGCCCGTGCTGCAGCATGCCGACGACGATCCCCCCGATCAGGTTGATCGCGGTGATCAACAGGGCCGCCATCGCGTCGCCCTTGACGAACTTCGAAGCACCGTCCATCGCGCCGTAGAAGTCCGCCTCGCGCGCGATCTCGCTACGCCGGTTGCGGGCCTGCTCGTCGGTGATCAGGCCGGCGTTGAGGTCGGCGTCGATCGCCATCTGCTTACCGGGCATCGCGTCCAGGGTGAAGCGGGCGGCAACTTCCGCGACGCGCCCCGCACCGTTGGTCACGACCACGAACTGGATCACGACCAGGATCAGGAAGATCACCAGGCCGACCACGACGTTGCCGCCGACGACGAACTGGCCGAAGTCCTTTACGACGCTGCCGGCATCGCCCTTGGTGAGGATCAGGCGCGTGACCGAGACGTTGATCGCCAGTCGGAACATCGTCGTCAGCAGCAGGAGGCTCGGGAACACCGAGAAGTCAAGCGGCCGCGAGAGATACATGGTCGCGACGGCCACGGCCAGGGCGGCCGAGATGTTCACCGTGATGAACAGGTCGAGGACCATCGGCGGCAGCGGGACGACGAGCATCGTCACGACGACCACGACGCCGACCGCGGCTAGCAGGTCGGAGTGCTTGAGCAGCTTCTTGATCGTGTCCTGGTTCATGACTGGGCCCTCCTACGGCCGGCCATCCGGTAGACGAAGGCGAGTACCTGGGCGACCGCCGCGTACAGCTCGGCGGGGATCATCTGACCCATCTCGACCGAGGCGTGCAGCGAACGCGCAAGCGGCGGGTCGGGGATGATCGGCACGTTGTTCTCGGTTGCGATCCGGCGGATCTGGAGCGCGACGAGGTCCTTGCCCTTGGCGACGACGATCGGAGCGGGCTTGCTTCCGTCGTAGGCGAGGGCGACCGCGTAGTGCGTCGGGTTGGTGACGACCACATCGGCCTGCGGGACGGCGGCCATCATCCGCGCGCGTGCCGCCTGCATCTGGCGGCGGCGCATGGCGGCGCGGACCTCGGGCGGGCTCGTGTACTGCTTGCCCTCCTCCTTGACCTCGTGCTTGGTCATCTTCAGCTGCTTGGAATGCCGGCGCTTCTGCCAGACGTAGTCGACGATCCCGATCAGCAGGAACGCCGCTACTGCGCGCGTGGCGATGCCCATCGCGCCCGATGCGATCAGGTGGCCGAGGTCACCGGGCGGGGTGCCGATGCTGGCGCCGAGGTTGGTCAGGTCGGGGAGCAGCGTCATCGCGACGACCGCTCCGACGACCGCGATCTTGGCGACCGCCTTGGCCAGCTCGGTGCCGATCCGCGCGCCGAAGATGTTCTTGAACCCGGTGGCCGGGTTCAGCCGCTTGAAGTCGGGCTTGAGCGCTTTCGTCGACGGCTTGAAGCCGACCTGGACGACGTTGGCGAGCAGACCCAGCGCCGCGCACGTGCCCGCGATCGGAGCGGCGGTGATCAGCAGCGTGTGCAGCGCCGAGTGAAACAGCCCGTTGAGGCCGGCGGCGCTCGTGATGCTGTCGGGCTTGGAGATCTGCCCGAACGCCGAGCGCATCGCGTTGGCCACGCCTGACACGACCTTGGGCCCCATGAACGTCACCGCGATCAGGCCGCCCATGAGCACCAGCGCGGTGTTGAGGTCGGTGCTCTTGGCGACCTGGCCCTTCTTGCGGGCCTCCTTCTTGCGCTTGGCTGTCGGCTTTTCTGTCTTGTCGTCGTGGGCCATGACTCAGGCTCAGGCGATCGAAAGGGAGTGCAGGGCAGTGCCGACCGACGTGTAGATCTGGTTGGACATCCAGCCGCCGAGGAACGGCAGGGAGGCGGCGACGACGAGCATCGCGACGCCCACCTTCAGCGGCAGCGCGACCGAGAACACGTTCAGCTGCGGGACCGCGCGCGAGACCATTCCGAACGCGACGTCTGTGATCAGCAGCGCCAGCAGGACCGGAGCGGCTACCTCGATCGCCGCCACGAAGATCTGCGCGAACGCCTGCTCGGCGCCGTTGACGAGCGAGGTGATCTGCGGCGCCTTGGTCAGCGGGACCAGCTTGAACGTGCGCTGAATGCCGCGCAGCATCCAGGCGTCGCCGCCGATCGCGATGAACATCGCGGTGCCGATCATCATGTACAGCCGGGCGAACGCGCCACCCTGGTTGCCGTTGATCGGGTCGACCGTCGCTCCGAACGAGAAGCCCGAGGCGATGTCCGCCAGCCCCCCGGCGGTCTGCACGGCGGTCAGCAGCGCCGCCACCGCAAACGCGAACGCCAGGCCGACGAGCACCTGGATGACGATCAGACCGGCCACGCTAAGCGGCTCGGTTGGGATGTGCTGCCCGTGGACGGCGACGGGCGTGAGGCCGATCGCCAACGCGACGGCGATGATCCCGCGAACGCGCGCGGGAATGATCTTCGAGGAGAACAACGGTGCCAGCACGAACAGCGGGCTGACGCGCGCGAGCACCAGGAAGAAGCCGGTGACCTGAGCACCGCCGCCGAGCTCGGAGAGCAGCTGACTGAGCGTCAGCTGGCTCATCCGCCCACCAGCTGCGGGATCGACATGTACAGGTTCTGCGCGTAGCTGACCAGCTGGCCGAGCATCCAGGGGCCGAGGATCACGACGATCGCGGCCACGCCGACGATCTTCGGAATGAACGACAGGCTCTGCTCCTGGATCTGGGTGACCGCCTGGAAGATGCTCACCACAAGTCCGATGACCAGCCCCACCAGCAGGATGGGGCCGGCGACCTTGAGCGCGAGCGTCATGGCCTGCGTTGCGAGGTTGACGACTGTGTCCTGGTTCATTTGGGGCTCCGAACGATCAGCGCTAGTGGAAGCTCGCGACGAGCGAGTGGGTGATCAGGTCCCATCCGTCGACCAGGACGAACAGCAAGATCTTGAATGGCAGCGAGATGAAGGTGGGCGGCAGCATCACCATGCCCATGCTCATCAGCGCCGAGGAGACGATCAGGTCGATGATCAGGAACGGCAGGAAGATCAAGAACCCGATCTGAAAGGCCGTTTTGAGCTCGCTCATGATGAACGCGGGGATCAGGACGTAGGTCGGGATGTCGGCCCGCGTCTTGGGCGGCGAGATGTGGGCGAGGCTCACGAACAGCGACAGGTCGCGCGTGCGCGTCTGCTTGAACATGAACTCGCGCAACGGCTCCTGACCACGCTGCAGCGCCTGCGCGGTGTCGATCTGGTGGTGCTGGAGGGGCTCGTAGGCGTCCTTCTTGATCGCGTTGATCGTCGGTGCCATCACGAACAGGGTCAGAAACAGCGCGATCCCCACCAGCACCTGGTTGGGCGGCGTGCTCTGCGTCCCCAGGGCGTTGCGGATGAAGCCCAGGACGATCAGGATCCGCGTAAAGCCGGTGACCGTGAACAGGATCGCCGGGATCAGCGAGATCCCGCCGATCAGCAGCAGGATCTGAAGTGCGTTTGACGAGTCGACCTTCACGTGCGGACCGTCATCCGGCGCAGGGACTCGAGCACTCGCACCGACGGCTTGCCGTCAGGCACATAGTCCGGAGCTTCCTCCTCCGGTAGCTCGATCCCACAGGTGATCACCTCATCCTCCGTGTAGGTGCGAATCGGGGTGACGCTGTGCTCGGAGACGCCCACCAGGACGACATCGGTGCCCGCGCGCACCAGCGCCACCGAGCGCCCGTTTCCGAGCGGGAGGCTGGCGAGCTGGGACAGGCCGTTGCCGGTGGCACGGGTCTTGCCCTTCTTGGCCTGACGCATGATCCAGGCGACCCCGTAGATCACCGCGATCACGATGAACAGGCCGACGATCGTGCGGATGATGCTGCCGCCGCTGCTCGACGACGTGGTGTGCGTCGGCAGCGACGAGCTGCCGAGGTTCACCGCCGTGTTCTCGCCGGCGGCCGCTTTGATGCTGGCCGTGCTCGGGGTACCCGAGCCGGCTGCAAGCGCGGTCGCGGCAGGAACGAGAGTCAGGGCGCCGACCATCACGACGCCACGGATAAGCATGAGCGACTTATTCATCGAGGGAAGACTCCGAGGGAGAGTCCTCCCCATCATCGGCCGGGGTAGCCGTTACTTGAGAGGGCCGCTTAGGCGCGAGACCGCGCCCGGCTCTGGGCCGGCCTACGCTCCGCTTCAAGGGTCGGGGAGACCGCTTCGCTCTCCGGCAATCTCCACGGGCGGGCATCACGCCCGCCCCTCGTTAGGCCAGCGCTTTTCCCACAGCTTCAAGCAGCTGCGCGGGCTGAAACGGCTTGACGACGAAGTCCTTGGCGCCGAGCTGGATTGACTCGATCACCTTGCTCTCCTGGCCCAGCGCCGAGCACATCAGCACGCGCGCGCCGGGATCCAGCGCGATG
>DASYFZ010000132.1:0-4058 GCA_036000295.1 Solirubrobacteraceae bacterium | reverse complement strand
GGGCGGCTATGCGATCTCCGCAACCGTGGACTGCGCCCAGCGAAGCGCCTGGCGGTAGGCGTCTCCGGCATCCCTCCGGTGGCCCTGAAGACTGTCTGCGGCAAAGCTCCCACGCTCGTACGCCACGGCCGCGTCGAGGATGGCTCCGGCCGGACCGGCCCGCCACAGCAGCGCCTGCGTGACCTCGTCGGCCAGCGGCAGCTCCTCAACCACCTGCTCCAGCGGCAGCCCAAGCAATGCGTCGGCGACCGACAGAAGCCCGGTCGTGAACAGCTGGTCGCCGCCGATGTCCGAGTTTCCGGTCCCGAGGATCTCGCACATCCGGGCGCGGGTGAGCGCCAGGACCGAGAGCTCGCGGGGGGTGCTGGGACCGCCGGCCAGCGAGATCAGCAGCGCCCAGCGGGCGACACCGCGCGAACCCAGCATCATCACGGCCTGGCGAATCGACACGATCTCCGCCCGGACGCCGAAGTAGGCGGAGTTGATGTAGCGCAGCAACTTGACGCTGAGGCCCAGGTCGCGATCGATGATCTTCTCGAGGTCCTCGATCTGCGCGTCGCCCTGCAGCCGGGCGATGGATGCCAGCCCCTGGAGGGCGCCGACCGGGACCTGGCGCGCGGAGGCGACCCGCGGAGCCGCGAAGAACGGACCCACGAACAGCTGGAAGCCGAGCGCCTTGGCAAGTTCGAAATCACTGTGGTTCATGAGCCCTGAGGCGAGCGGAGCACCGTGACCGGCCAGGATCCGCGGAACCACGGCGGCGGCGTCGAGCTCGTCCCAGCTGCCGAAGTCGACTTCGACGGTGCTGAACACGTCCAGCAGCGAGAGGTTGGCGTGGGGCCCCGGCAGGTTGGCGAGCGAAAGCGCGTAGCCGCGGCTCGCGAGCGTCGCGAGGATCGATCGCAGCTCGGGGTCGGATGCCGTGTCGTAGGACACCCGCAGCACCACGCGATCGGGCCGAACGGGCGGAATCCCCAGCGTCACGAGCAGGTCGCGTGCTACGGGCAGGTGGGCGACGTTCGAGCCGACGAGCTCGTCGAGGCCGACGGCGCTGATCACATCGCCGAACAGGCGCGCGGAGGATCCCGCGCCCGACGAAACGGCGTCCCCGCCCTCGAGCGTGGCGTAGGCGACGCGGTAGCCGATGACTCGCATCGACCCGTCCACAACCGGCTGACGTGACAGCAGTACATCGCCGGCCGGCTCCGGGACGTTGTCGTACGCGACTCTGAGGGCTTCTGCGGGCATCGGTCCCGTGGTCGGCATATGGGCGCCGCGACTGGACTCCACGCGGTGCAACTAGACGCTTGGTGGACGTGTGTACTAGTGGCGCGGCTGGACGGGTTGGCCCGGCTAGACGACGCCGCTGTGCTCGCCGACCGCGGCCTCGATCCGCTCGGCGATGCGCTCGCCAGTGAAGCCCACCTCTTCGTGCAGAAGCCGCGGCGCGCCGTGGGTCACGTAGCGATCGGGAAGCCCGACGCGGAGGATCCGCGCGCTCAGACCGGCGTCGGAGAGCGTCTCCCATACCGCCGAGCCGAAGCCGCCGGCGAGCACGCCCTCCTCGACCGTCACGAGCAGCTCGTGCTCGGCGGCGAGCTGGGCGACGAGCCCGGCGTCGATCGGCTTTGCGAACCGTGCGTCAGCGACGGTCACCGAGATGCCGTGGTCGGCCAGGATGTCGGCCGCGGCCAGCGCCTTGCCCACGCCGGTGCCGTACCCGAGCAGAGCGACCCGACCACCGCCTTCGGCGGCGGTGCCCCCCTCGCGCAGGATCTCGCCGGTGCCGATCTCGATCGGCTGTGGGCGCTGGGGTAGCGGCACTCCGACGGCCTCGCCGCGGGGATAGCGGATCGCGATCGGGCCGTCGTCGTAGGTCAGGGCGGTGCGGAGCATGTTCACGAGCATCGCCTCGTCGCGAGGCGCCATCAGCACGATGTTCGGCAGGCAGCGCAGGTAGGCGATGTCGAACACCCCGTGGTGCGTGGGGCCGTCGTCGCCCACCAGTCCGGCGCGGTCCATCACGAACGTCACGTTGAGCTTCTGCAGGCACACGTCGTGGACGATCTGGTCGTACGCTCGTTGCAGGAAGGTCGAGTAGATCGCGGCGACGGGCTTGCACCCCTGAAGCGCAAGCCCCGCGGCGAACAGAATCGCCTGCTGCTCGGCGATGCCGACGTCGTAGTAGCGGTCGGGCAGCTCGCGCTGGAGGATGTTCAGGCCGGTTCCGGAGTTCATCGCGGCGGTGATCCCGATCACGCGGTCGTCGCGGCGGCACTCCTCGACCAGAGCGTTGCCGAACACCTGCGTGTACTGCGGCGGAGCGGGCTTCGCGCTCGCGGGCTTGCGGATCACGGCGGCGGGGGCGCCATGGGCGATCGACTTGGGCTTGGCCGCGTGCCACTTCTCCATCCCCTCCAGGCCGCCGTCTTCGGCGGGCGCAAAGCCCTTGCCCTTGACCGTGGCGCAGTGGACGACCACGGGACGCTCGGCGGCCAGCGCCTCGCGCAGCGCGCGGCGCAGCGCACGCACGTTGTGGCCGTCGATCACGCCCATGTAGGCGAAGTCGAGCTCCTCCCACCACAGCCCGGGCGCCCAGAAGGCCTTGATCGACTCCTTGACGTGAGGGCCGAGCCGCTCGAAGGTCGCGCCGAGCGCCGGGAGCTTGGTCAGGCCATCCTCGACGTCCTCGCGAGCGTGCCAGAGCTTGGGATTGAGGCGGACGCGGTTGAAGTAGCGGGAGAGCGCGCCCACGTTGGGGGCGATCGACATGCCGTTGTCGTTGAGCACGACGACGATCGGGGTTCCATTGCCCCCGGCCTGGTGAACGGCCTCGAACGCCACGCCGCCGGTCATCGCGCCGTCTCCGACAACGGCGACGACCTTCCCGTCCTCGCCGTGACCGGCGCGCATCGCCTCCTTGATCCCGACGGCATAGCCGATCGCGGTGGAGGCGTGGCCAGCGCCCATGATGTCGTGGCGAGACTCGTTGATGGAGCAGAACGGCGCCAGGCCCTCGTAGCGGCGGATCGTCTGCAGCTGATCGCGGCGACCGGTCAGCACCTTGTGAGGGTACGCCTGGTGGCCAACGTCCCAGAGGATCTTGTCGCGCGGAGAGTCGAGCAGCGAGTGCAGCGCGACGGCGATCTCGCAGGTTCCGAGGTTGGCGCCGAAGTGTCCTCCGACCTCCCCCACCGTGTCGATGATGTGGGACCGGACCTCCTCGGCGAGCACCTGCAACTGGTCGTCGTCGAGACCGTGCAGGTCCTGGGGCTGGTCGATTCGTTGGAGGAATTCGGTCATCAGAAGGTTCGGGTCGCGATGAAGTCTGTGATCTGCTCGAGCTCGGTCGCGTCGATCGGCCCCGACTGAGCTAGCGCCGCGCGTGCCCGGTCGTGCGCCTCGCCGGCCAGCCTGCGCGCCCCGTCCAGACCGAATTCCGTGACGTAGGTGCGCTTGCCAAGCCGTTCATCACTGCCTTGGGTCTTGCCGAGCGCCTCCTGGGATCCAGTCACGTCAAGAATGTCATCCACGATCTGGAAAAGGACACCCAGCTCGCCGGCGAAGGTGCGCAGTCCCGAGATTGTGGCAGGTTGGACCGTGCCGTCGAGGAGCAGAACGCACTCGATGCTAGCGGCGATCAGCCGGCCGGTCTTCATCTCATGCAGGTGACGCAGACCAGCTGCATCGTCCGCCGCCGTCCCCGCGACGTCGATGTACTGGCCGCCCACCATGCCCTGAACCCCGGTCGCGGCGGCCAGCTCGCGCGCGGCGGCGAGCAACCGGGCAGGCGCGGCCTCCTGGCGCTCGAGCAGCAGCGCAAACGCCTCGGCGTACAGCCCGTCGCCCGCCAGAATCGCCACGTCCTCCCCGAACATCCGGTGGCATGTGGGCCGTCCCCGGCGCAGGTCGTCGTCGTCCATCGCCGGCAGGTCGTCGTGGATCAGCGAATAGGTGTGGATCAGCTCGATCGCCGCGGCCAGCGGCAGCGCCCACTCGGGCGGGCGCCCGATCGATCGAGCCGTGGCCAGTGCGAGCACCGGCCGGATCCGCTTGCC
>DASYFZ010000117.1:0-9095 GCA_036000295.1 Solirubrobacteraceae bacterium | reverse complement strand
TCATCTTCTGTACGACCACTTACCCGAGCGATGAAGGAGGTACGCATCGGCTGCTCGGGCTGGATGTACGACGACTGGCGGGGCCGGCTGTACCCCGAGCGCGAGCCCAAGCGGCGCTGGCTCGAGCTGTACGCGGAGACGTTTGACACCGTCGAGGTCAACAACACCTTCTACCGGCTGGCGCGCGCGTCGATGGTGCGCGGGTGGGTGGACCAGACGCCGCCTCGATTTCTGTTCGCCGTCAAGGCGAGCCGGTACCTGACCCACGTCAAGCGCCTGCAGGGGATCGAGGATGGAATCAAGCGCTTCTACGAGCCTCTGTCGCCGCTGATCGAGGCGGGCCGGCTGGGCCCGGTGCTGTGGCAGCTGCCCGAGAACTTCCACCGCGACGACGAGCGCCTGGAGGGCTGGCTGGCGCTGCTGCCCGAAGGCATGCACACGATCGAGTTTCGCCACGAGAGCTGGTTCGCGCCGCCGGTTCTGGAGCTGCTGCGGGAGCGTGGGGTGGCTTTGACGATCGGCGATCACCCGAAGCGACCGTTTCAGTCGCTCGAGGCGACCGCATCGTGGCGGTTCGTGCGCTTTCACTACGGGGCGCGCGGCCGCGGTGGCAACTACTCGGCGACCGAGATCGAGCACTGGGCTCGGAGGATCGCGCAGTGGCGCCGGCGTGAGCAGGTGTTCGCCTACTTCAACAACGATTGGAACGGCTACGCGCCGGCCAACGCGCAGCTGCTCGGGCGGAAGCTCGCGACGGACCGGAAACCGGAGCACTGAGCGAGGAGCTTTGTACCGCATATATCGGTAGAAAGCGCCTATGTTGACGGCCTGCGGGCGCTAGACCGTCGCGCGGTCGACCGGCAGCCCGAAGCGATCCCGGATCTCGTCCGGGTCGATGTCCTCGAGATAGCTCTTGTCGTCGCCGCCGTGCGTGAACAGCACGATCCTGTCGGCCTCGAACGTCTGCGACGCGTCCTGGATCGCGGTGGCGGGGTCGCTCTCGCCGGTGTCGCCGCTGGCCGCCACGCCGCCTTCGCCGAGCTTGTCGACCGCCTCGCGGCGAACCTCGTCGGCCCGCGCGATCGCCTCGTCGGCGTCGGACATCCAGAAGCGCAGACCGCTCTCCTGAAGCGCCGGCGCGACGACCATCACCTCGGCGTCACCGGGGTCGATCTCCCCCGGGAGGGCGTTGCGCAGCTGGTCGGATGTGATCGCTTCGCTTGTGAGTACGAGCAGCTTCATCCCCGAGGGTGTACCCCCGGGCGCCCCCGGCTTAACTCGAGGTCAGCCGCTGTACAGCGACTCGAACAGGTCCCCGTAGCGGTCGTAGATCACGTTGCGCTTGACCTTCAGGCTCGGCGTGAGCTCGCCCGTCTCGATCGACAGGTCGTGGTCGAGGATCGTGAACTTCTTGATCTGCTCGACCCTGGCGTAGTTGGAGTTGGCGCGGTCGAGCTCGGTCTGAATCATCTCGTGCACCTTCTCGTGCTCGGCCAGCGACTCGATGTCCTCGGGCAGGCCCTGCTCCTGGGCCCAGGGGACGATCTCCTCGGGATCGAGCGTGATCATCGCGACGGGGAACGGCTTGCGGTCCCCGTACATCACGGCTTGTGAGATGAACGGCGACTGCTTGAGGTCGTTCTCGATGTTGGCGGGCGTGAGGTTCTTGCCGCCGGCGGTGATGATGATGTCCTTCTTGCGGCCCGTGATCTTCAGGTAGCCCTCGTCGTCGAGCTCGCCGAGGTCGCCGGTCCGCAGCCAGCCGTCGGTCATCGTCTCCTCGGTCGCCTCCGGGTTGCGCCAGTACTCGCGGAAGATGTGCGGGCCCTTGCAGAGGATCTCGCCGTCCTCGGCGATCTTGATCTCGACGCCGGGAAGGGCTCGGCCGACGGTGCCGAACTTGAAGTGGTCGAGCGTTCCGACGGTGCCGACGCCGGTCGTCTCGGTCATCCCCCAACCCTCGAGCACGGGCACGCCGGCGGCGTAGAAGAACTCGAGGATCTCTGGCGCGATCGGTGCGGCGCCGCTCACGGCCTGGCGGACCTGTCCACCGAACAGGCCCCGGACGCGCTGGAAGATCTCCGCATCGGCCTGCTCGAACTGCTCGGCGAGCTCGGCGGGCACCTCGTCGCCGCGCTGGCGGCGCATGCGCACCTCGACGCCCAGCTTGATCGCCTTACGGAACCGCTCCTGCTCCTCCTCGGATCCGCTGGCGACCATCTTCATCGCCGCGCCGTAGAGCTTCTCGAAGATCCGCGGCACCGACGGCACGTACGTCGGCTTGGTCTCGATGATCTCGGCGAGGATCTCTCGGGTGTTGCCGCCGAAGTAGATCAGCGTGGTGCCCTCGTCGACGGTGGCCAGCATCGTGATCAGCGCGAACACGTGGGCCAGCGGCAGGTACAGGTAGCTCACGTCACCCGGCTCGACGAACTCGAGCTCCTCGACCATCTGGCACACGGCCATCGCGTTGGCGTGGGTCAGCACGACGCCCTTGGGCGCGCCGGTCGTGCCCGACGTGTAGACGATCGTGTACGGGTCCTCGGGGCCCACCTGCTCCCGGCGAGGAGCGAGCTCGCCGCGGTCGCGCTCGCGGCCGCGGGCGCGCAGCTCGTCAAGCGAAAGCTCGCCGCCGCCCTCGTCGATGCCGATCACGTGCTCGAGGTCGGGCAGCTCGTCGCGTACCTCCTCGATCTTCGCGCGCTGGCCCTCGTTCTCGCAGAAGATCGCTCGCGCGCCGGAGTTGCCCGCCACCCACTTGCATTCCGATGGCGCGTTGGTCGGATACACGGGCACCACCACCGCGCCGGCGGCGGATGCCCCGAGGCTCGCCATCGTCCACTCGAGCCGCGTCTCGGCCAGGACGCACACGCGGTCGCCGACCTCGATCCCCAGGTCCGCGAGGCCAAGGGCGATCTCGTCGATCGCTTCGCCCATCTCGGCGTAGCTCATCTCGCTCCACTCGCCGTCCCGCTTGAACCGGGCCGCCGTCTGCGTCCCGAACCGCTCTGCTGCGGAGCCGGGCAGCGACGCCACGGTTGACGCGATCGTCGTCGGGGTCGTATCCGCCATGCCCTCTCCTCCTTGTGAACGTCGGTGCGCTGTCGTCGGGGGCTACCCCGCTGAGTAACACTCTCGCACCTTCGGCGTGTGGGTGTGGCCCCCGGACCTACTCGAAGCCCAGCCAGTCGCGCGCGGTCTGACCGTCGGGGACGGCGGCGACCCAGAGGTTGGTGTACCGCGAGCCCTCCTCACTGGCGAGGTACTTGGCCGACGTCACCCATTCCTTTCCCGCCAGGTCGAAGTAGGTCACCCACACGTCGAAGCTCGTCAGGCCGCCGAGGCCCCACGCCCTGACCTCCACGGGGGTCGTCTTGGAAACCGCCAGGCCGGAAGCGGCGCCGACGTGCTTGGCCTCACCCCAGGCGGGGGAGACGGCGCCGTTCTCGTCGCGCGGGGTCACGAACAGGTGCAGATCGAGCGCAGGCCCGGAGCCGATGTTCTCGATCGGCACGAGCAGCTCCCCATGGCCCTGGTACACCGGCATCTGCATCGTGCTGTGAATCGGCACCACGACCGGGCGATGCGACTGCTCGGCCTGGCCGCGCCACCGATCGGCCTCTCGCTGGGCGACGCGGAGCGCGCGGATCACGACGACGAGCAGGGCGACTGTCAGCAGCGCGAGGATCAACGCGACCAGCGCGGTCGGATCGACGTTGCCGGTGAATTGGAGTGCGTAAGGCACGGCGATCATCAACGTATGACGACCCCGCCCTTTGTCATCGGCGGAACCCTACGGGGATCGTGGCGGAGACGCGCATCTAGGATGGATCGAGATGGTCAGGCGCCCCAGACCACTCGATCCAGCCGAGATCGAGGCGCTGCTCGCGCTCGACGTTCCCGCCCGGCTGGCCACGCTTGACCGCGACGGGTTTCCGCACGTGACGCCCCTGTGGTTCCTGTGGATCGACGCAGCGTTCTACATGACGAGCATCGCCGATCGCCCGCATCTACGGCGAATCGCGGGCAACCCGCGCGTCGGTGTGCTCGTCGACACCGAGGATCCCGAGCGCGACGACGGCCAGCGTCCCAACCGTCAGGCAAGAGCGATCGGTGACGCCGAGCTGTTCCCCGACAGCGGCGGGCAGTGGACGTCGCGGATTACCGAGAAGTACCTCCGCGGCCCGGGCGCGGCGGCGAGCGTCGCTTCGCGCGCGGCGGACGAGCGTGTGGTCATGCGGCTGCGACCGGTGCGGGTCGTCGCGGTCGCCAGCGTCTGAGAGCGCGGAGCTCACCGCGGACGGCTGCCTGTGGGAGTCTTTGCCGATGAGCTCGTCCTCGGCCCGGGTCAATTGGGTCTATCTGAACCGCTACGCCTATCTCGGCGTCAGGGATCATCAGGTCGTCGCGGTCGCGTACTGGACGCCCGAGACGCTCGGCGAGGAGTTCAGCGTCGACGACCCCGACGGGGTGAGCGAGCCGGTGATCGTCGAAGCCGGCTACTTCCTCGTGCGAGCCGAGGATGGCCAGGGCACAGGGTTTGCGACCGGGCCCGAGCCGAGCGGCGAGTGGTCCGACGAACTGCTCGAGGAGGCGGAGCGCACGCTGCTCGAGTGGGAGTTGTGACCACCCCTCTGCGTCCTCTGACGCGCCCGGCAGGATTTGAACCTGCGACCTTCCGCTCCGGAGGCGGACGCTCTATCCCCTGAGCTACGGGCGCATGACGTTCCGTCTCCATCCCGGAACGACCCGGTCAGCTTAGAGCGTCTCCGTGGACATCGCCGTCATCTCCGACACCCACATGCCCAAGGGACGGCGCCGGCTTCCCGACGAGTGCATCTCCAGGCTCAAAGCCGCTGACCTGATCATCCATGCCGGGGACCTGATCACGCTGGACGTCCTCAACGACCTGCGCCGGTACGGCCGCGTCAAAGCGGTGCACGGCAACGTCGACGACGCAGGGGTCAAGGCGGCGCTACCTGCGGCCGCGACCATCACCGCGGAGGGCACAAGAATTGCGGTCGTGCACGACTCCGGTCCCGCACGCGGCCGGCTCGCGCGGCTTCGATCCAGGTTCCCCGACGCCGACGCTGTGATCTTCGGCCACTCGCACCTGCCGCTTCACGAGCGCGACGACGACGGCTTTCAGATCTTCAACCCGGGCAGCCCGACCGAGCGCCGGCGAGCCCCTGCGTGCACGATGGGCATCGCGCACGCGCGCGCGGGAAAGCTGACGTTCGAGCTTGTGACGCTCGGCTGACAGACTGAGGCCGTGGACCTCTCGGCGTTCTTTGTCGGCACCGCCGGCTCGATCCCCACGCCGCGGCGCGGGCTGCCCGCGGTGCTCGTGCGTCGCGGCGGCGACCGGATCCTGTTCGACTGCGGTGAGGGCACCCAGCGCCAGCTGGTGAAGTCGGTCGGGCTCACCGAGCTGACTGAGATCTTCATCACCCATTTTCACGCCGACCATTGGCTCGGGCTGCCGGGCCTGCTCAAGACTTTTGACCTGCGCGCGCGCGACCGGCCGCTCGCGGTGCACGGGCCGCCGGGGGTCCGCGAGCTCGTGACGATGGCGCTGCGCATCGCGGGGCGGGTCCGCTTCCCACTGGAGCTGATCGAGCTCGAGCCAGGCGCCGAGCTCGAGCGCGACGGGTACAAGATCGCGCCCGTCCCGGTCTCGCACCGGACGCCCGCGTTCGGCTACGTGCTCTACGAGGACGAGCGGCCGGGGCAATTTGACCCCGCTGCCGCCGAGCGGCTCGGGGTTCAGCCGGGCCCGGAGTTCGGGCGCCTGCAGCGCGGCGAGACGATCAGGGGAGTGTCCCCCGAGCAGGTGATGGGAGCGGCCCGGCCGGGACGCAAGCTCGTGATCTCGGGTGACACGCGCCCGTGTGACGTGCTCGCGATCGCGGCCCACGGCGCCGACCTGCTGATCCACGAGGCCACGTTCGCCGAGGAGGAGCACGACCGCGCCGCCGAGACCGGGCACTCGACCGCCCAGCAAGCGGCGTCCTTGGCGGCACAGGCCGAGGTCACGATGCTCGCGCTGACGCATTTCTCCACCAGATACTCACCGGCCGTGCTGCGCGACGAGGCCCGCGCCGTCTTCAACTCCACGGTGCTGCCGCGCGACTTCGACACGATCGAGATCCCGTTCGCCGAGCGCGGCGAGCCCGAGCTGATCCGCTGGGATGAGCGCAGCGCCGCCGAGGCGGAGAACGCTCCCGCGCTCGCGGACGCGCCTCAGTGACCGACGTCGATCGCATCGTCACCGCGCGATTGATCGGCGAGCGCCCTGCCGCGGATGACGCCGACGAGCTGTGCGTCCTGATGCTGCACCCGGACGTGCTGCGCACGACCTGGTATGACCCGGAGCCGCCAACCCGCTCACACATCGTCGACAAGCTCGCCGGCGACATCGAGCATTGGGATCGCTACGGCTTCGGACCGTGGCTGCTGCGCGATCGCTCCCGCGGGGAGCTGGTCGGCCGCGGTGGGCTCAAGCACACGACGGCTAGCGGCGTGGACGAGGTCGAGATCGGGTGGAGCATCCATCCCGACCGCTGGGGGGAGGGCCTTGCGACCGAGCTCGCTCGGGCATCGGTTCAGACCGCGTTCGACGTGCTCGGGCTCGACGGCGTGATCGCATACACCGCGAACGACAACATCGCGTCGTGGCGGGTGATGGAGAAGGCCGGGATGGAGTTCGACCGCGAGATCATCGCCGTCGGGCTCCCACACGTGCTCTATCGGGCGCGGCGCGATCGGCCCTGATCCGCCGCCCCCACTGTTACCCTCGTTGAGTCGGCCCCTTTAACCCGGTCCCGTGAGGCCAGGAAGGAGCACGTAGCAAATGAGCAGGGTGGTCCTCGACCACGATGACGTGCGCCGCACGCTGATGCGGATCGCACATGAGATCGTCGAGAAGAACCCGGACGGACGGGTGGCGATTGTCGGCATCCATCGCCGCGGTGCGGTGCTCGCCAAGCGACTGCACACGCTGACCAGCGAGTTGCTCGATTGCGAGGTGCCGCTCGGCTCGGTCGACATCGCGTTCTACCGCGACGATCTGTCGATCCGCCCGAGCGCGCCAATCGTCCACGCGACCCAGCTCGATTTTCCGGTGCAGGGACGGACGATCGTGATCGTCGACGACGTGCTCTACACCGGGCGCACGGTGCGCGCCGCGATCGACGTGATCTTCGACTACGGCCGCCCGGCCCGGGTGCAGCTCGCCGCGCTCGTCGACCGGGGTCACCGCGAGCTTCCGATCCGGCCGGACTACATCGGCAAGAACATTCCGACTTCAGTACAGGAGCGAGTAAACGTGCGCGTCGAGGAGGTCGACGGCGTCGACGAAGTGACGATCGGCCCCGCCCCCGAGCGCAAGAGGGAGGCCGCATGAGCCGCATCGGCAGACACCTGATCTCGATCGATGACCTCGACCGTCAGGGGATGGAGCGGATCCTCGACCGGGCCGAGTCGTTCGCGGAGGTGTCCGGGCGCGAGATCAAGAAAGTCCCCGCGCTGCGCGGGCGGACCGTCGTCAACCTCTTCTACGAGGCCAGCACGCGAACCAGCTCGTCGTTTGAGCTCGCGGCCAAGCGCCTCAGCGCCGACGTGGTCAACATTCGCTCGGCCGGCTCCAGCGTGGATAAGGGGGAGTCGCTGAAGGACACCGTCCAGACGCTCTCGGCCTATGACCCGGCCGCGATCGTGATCCGCTCACCGCACGCCGGGGCCGCGCAGCTCGTAGCGGGCTGGACCCCCGCGTCGGTGATCAACGCCGGTGACGGCAAGCACGAGCACCCGACCCAGGCGCTGCTGGACGCGTTCACGCTTCGGCGCCGGCTGGGGTCGCTCGACGGAACGCGAATCTGGATTGTCGGCGACGTGCTGCACTCGCGCGTGGCCCGCTCCAACATCCTCGCGCTGCAGAGGATGGGCGCGAACGTCACGGTCTGCGGCCCGCCCACCCTGATTCCGCGCGAGATCGAGGCGCTCGGTTGCGAGGCGGAGGTGACACTGGATCGCCTCCAGGAGGCAGACGTGGTGTACGTCCTGAGGATGCAGAAGGAGCGGATGCACGACGCGTTCGTGCCGTCGCTGCGCGAGTACGCGGTGCGCTACCAGATCAACGCCGCCCGGCTCAGACCGGGCCAGCTGCTGATGCATCCTGGACCGGTCAACCGCGGCGTGGAGCTGTCGGCCGACGCGATCGACTCCCCGCAGGCGCTGATCGGCGAACAGGTCAAGGCCGGGGTGGCGGTACGGATGGCCGTCCTGTATGAGCTGCTGGTCGGATCCCCGGTACTGGCGGCGGTGGCGTGATGAACGACTCGAGACTGTTCGGCATGGACCGGGTGCGCGCGACGTTGCTGATCAAGGGCGCGCACGTCCTGGATCCCCGCACCGACCTCGACGAGCCGCAGGATGTCCTGATTCAGAACGGGCAGATCGCCGAGCTCGGCGCGCCCGGGTCGCTGCCGGCTCCGGACGACGGGGAGACGATCGAGGCCGCCGGCAAGCATCTGTTCCCGGCGTTCGTGGACCCGCATGTACATCTGCGTACACCCGGCCAGGAGTACAAGGAGAACCTCGACACGGGCACCGCCGCTGCCGCTGCCGGCGGGTTCTGCGCGTTGATCGCGATGCCCAACACCGATCCGGTGGTCGACAACTCGCCGATCCTGCGGTCGCTGATCGAGTCCGCCCGGACTCAGGCGCGCGTGCCCGTCGGCTTCCTGGCGTCGATCACGCGCGGGCTCAAAGGCGAGGACCTGACCGAGATGGCGGACCTGCACGATGTTGGCGCGCTCGGATTCACCGACGACGGCAAGCCGGTGGTCTCGGCGGGGGTGCTGCGCAAGGCGCTGCAGTATCAGCGGCTGTGCGGCGGCGTGATCGCGCTCCACGAGGAGGATCCGGCGCTGTCACGCGACGGCGTGATGCACGAGGGCGCGGTGTCGGCGCGCCTCGGGATGGCCGGGATCCCGTCGGTGTCGGAGTCCACGATGGTCGCGCGGGATGCGGCACTGGCGGGCTTTGAGAACGCCCGGGTGCACTTCCAGCACCTGTCCTGTGTCGAATCGGTG